>JBBJOU010000094.1:0-7533 GCA_037724305.1 Acidimicrobiales bacterium | reverse complement strand
GCGAACGCGGCGAGGTGGGTCTTCCAGGCCCGGAGCCGGTAGCCGTTGGAACCGCTGCTGCGGATCGCTGAAGTTCCCCACTGTCGATCACCGAAATTCCCCGGGTGTCGAGCTGGGCGGCGAGCTGTTGTGAGCGTAGGTCATGGGGTGGTGGTGATCACCTCCTGGTCGACGAGTTCGGAGACGGCGATGGGCTCGTCGCAGCTGGGGCAGTGGCCTCCGATGCCGACGCGGCGCATGAACGTGGCGCAGATGTCGCAGCGTTGTTCGCCGAGCGATCGGGTCTGGCAGGTGTCGCATTCGTAGACGGTGATCGGGCGTCGGGGTTGGATCTTGGGAACGACGAGCGTTGCGGGGTGTGCGTCTCGCCGTCGGCGGTAGGCGGCGGCCCGGCAGGCGTCGGTGCAGAACCTTTGACGGCCGACGGGGGTGAACGGGTGCTGGCACACGGGGCAGTTCATCGTGACGGCATCGTGACACGACGGGGATCCGGGTGGGTCGATGCGGGCGCGGTTGTGGCAGCAGGCGATCGAGCAGTAGTTGGGGTCGGTGGCGAAGTCGGGGGCGAGGTGGGGCTTGGTGCAGGCCGGGCAGGTGAGGGTGATGGTCACGAGCCGTTCACCGCCCGGCGGGTGGCTTCGGCGCGGGCACGGTGGCTGCGCATCCGGTAGCTGTCGCCGTTGATGTTGATCACCACGGACCGGTGTAGGAGGCGGTCGAGCATGGCGCCGGCGACCATGGGGTCGTCGTTGAAGACCTTGCCCCAGCTGGCGATCCCGAGGTTGGTGGTCAACGCGATGCTGCCCTTCAAGTAGCGCTGGGCGACGACTTGGAACAGGGCGGCGGCCGCTTCGGCGGGAAGCGGCAGGTAGCCCACTTCGTCGATAATGAGCAAGCGGGGCCCGGCGTAGAAGCGCATGGTGGTGGCCCACCGTCCTTCGAGGGCGGCCCGGTGGCAGCGGGCGGCGAGCTCGGCGGCGGTGGTGTAGTAGGTGCGCATCCCTGCTGCGACCGCCGCGTGGCCGAGGCCGACGGCGAGCATGGTCTTGCCGACCCCGGGGGGGCCGATGAACAACACGTTGGTGGCGTCCTCGACGAAACGCAGGGTCCCGAGCTCGGCGATCAGTTTCGGGTCGACCGATGGTTGGGCGGCGAAGTCGAAATCGGCGAGCGTGAACGGCGACGGCAGCGACGCGAAGCGGGCCAGGCTGGCCCGGCGGCGTTGGTCGACGGCGTCGACCTCGACGGCGAGGAGCCGTTCGAGGAACGCCTGGTTCGACAGTTTGGTCTTGATCGCCTCGTCGAGCAGGCCCGGTAGTGCTTCGGCAGCGGCGCTCATGCGCAGGAAGCCCAGATGGGCACGGAGGCGCTGGTAGTCCGAGGCGGCGGTCATGGCGACATCTCGTCGCCGGCCACGTCGGTGGCGCCCGGGAAGGCGAGACCGATGACTTCGGCCATGCGGTCCAGGTCCACGCTCGGCTCGACGCCCCCGGCGCCCATGAGCTTGGCCCGTTCGGCCAGGGCGCCAGCCCCGGGTGGCTTGTTGGCCTTGCGGTCACAGGGCCGGGCCGTCGAGAACTGCGACAGGACGACGGCCTCGAGGGCGTCACGGTGGCCGGCGGTGCGCACCATCGACCCCGCCCCCGGCGGGGCCAGCGGGTGAGAGACCAGCACCACCCCGGCCGCGGTGACGATGTCCAACGTCGCGGTGCCAAGCCGATGGCGCAACGTGACCTCGATGCCACCCATCCCCGGGTTGAGCGAGTAGCGGTTCCCCCGGAACGCGACGCTGGCCCGGTCATCAACGACACGGGACACCTCGACAGTCGCCGGATAGGGAACCGCCGGCAACGCCATCAACTGTTCGGTGTCGGCGAGCTCGCCCACTGTCGGCCAGCGGGGCCGCTCGCCGTCGGCGAGTTCGCCGGGCTCGGCGTAACGCCCGGGCGGGCGCAGGCGGGCGTCGCCGGTGGTGGCCCAGAACCGGTCCAAGCTGACCTGGGCCTCCTCGGGCGTGGTGGCCGTCATCGTTCGCCACCAGCGGCCGCACATGAACTTCACGCCGCACTCGACGGCCCCCTTGCGGTTACCTCGCCGGGGCGGGCACGGCACCACGATCGCGCCGTAGTGCTTCGCCACGGGAGCGAAGCTGGCCTGCACCTCCGCAGTGCCGGGGCGGATCACCGTGGCCAGACGGTCGGTGCGCCAGTGGCGGGCCGTGCCCCCGAATCGGCGTAGGACCCCGTCCATCGCCTCGACGAGATGGGCCTGGTCCATCGATTCCGACAGCACCTCACGGGTGCGGCCCGAGTGGGCCAAAGTGCCCAACAACCCATGGGCGGTGCCGCCCCACGGTGCCCGGCGACGCTCGGCCCAGTCCCACTGGATTTCCTCGCCGGCGGGGTGCGTGATCTCGACGGTCTCGCGGCCGGCAACGCCGGCACACGCCTCGCAGTGCGGGCGAAGACCAGCGGCGCGCACCTGGCGGGCGAAGCTCGGGTACGAACAGCCGTAACCCAACGGGACGACCTCGTCGAACAACGCCGAGGCCCACAAGTGCGGGTCATCGACGAACCGGGCCTTCACGTAGCCGACGAATGGGGCCAGCGGGTCCGGGGCCGACGACCGGCGCACACCGGGGACGCGTTCGCCGTTCAGGTAGGAGCGGACCGTCTTGCGGTCACACTCGAGATGGCGGGCGATGGCCGAGATCGACCAGCCCCGCTTGGCCAGGGCATGAACTTCCACGTCTTCACTCCTTGACAACATGGGCGGGGGGCTCCTCGTGCTGATCGGCTGGAACCATCAGCGTCGAGGAGTCCCCCTCCCGGTTGGTGGACCATCAACAGGCCCACCACCCGCTCAAGGGTGGGGAATTTCAATGATCGAGTCTGGGGAGTCTTCGGTGATCGCTACCAGCGGACCGTCATCGTCGTCGCCCACCGCCTCTCGACTCTGCACCGCGCCGACCGGGTCTACGTGGTCGAGGACGGCCGCCTCGCTGATGTGGGCACCCACGCACAGCTCGTCGCCCGCGACGGCACCTACCGCGACATGGCCCGGGCGCTCGAGGGCGACGGCGACGGTCCGCAACGAACCGTTCCCCGGCTACGGCCCGTTCCCCACACCGCCTGACGCCGCCGACGGCTCGCCCGACATCATCCGTACGCAGGGCGTTCGCCGGCCCGACCACTGCCGGGTGCGGGTTCTCCTGCGACCGCTTCGACGGGGAATCGGGCCGAGGCCCCCGTATCACTCGCCCGGCTGCTCGGCGACGGCCGGTGCGCCGGTCCCGGTGGGCTCGCCCACGGCCTCGCCGGCGCCATCCTCGGGCGACGGCGGGGCGGCGGGCTCCTCGGTGGTCGGTGGCTCCATTGCCGCGGACGGGGTGCTGACGGGCTCCTCGGCGTCGGGCACGGTGGGCTCGGTGGCGGCGTCGGTCCCGGGGGCGGGCGGGTCGCTGGCGGGATCGGACGCAGCCGGCTCGTCGACGGACCCGGGGTCGGTGGTCGAGGAGTCCGGGGCAGGGGCGGGCGTCGCCGGCGAGCCGACCTCGACGGCGTCGTCGCGGGGGGCGACGGGCGCCGCATCGTCGGCGTCGGCGTCGGCCCGTTCGAGGACGTCGAGGATCTCCCGCTCGATGGTCGTCAGCCGGCGGCGCAGCTCGTCCGGCGGGGTGGTGGCGACGGCCGCCTCGACGCCGGCGAGCTGGGCCCACACCGCGTCGAGCTCGTCGGCGGCGGCGTCGCTCAGCGGGCCGTCGAGGCTGAAGACCAGCTGCATGGCGATGGCGAAGGTCACGCACCGGACGCAGGCCACGTTGAGTGCCACGGCGACGTTCTCGGGGACCACGACGTCGGCCTGGCCGATGATCAGGATCAACTGGAAGGCGACGGCGACGGTCCGACAGTCGGAGCAACTCGCCAGCGCGTAGGCCTCGTTGCGCTGGTCGACCTGGCCCTCCGCCACCATCACCAGCTTGTAGGCCATGGTGACGATGGTGGCGCTGTCCACGGTGTTGATCGCCAGCGCCTGGTTGTCGCCCTCACCGGGCGGCGGTGGGGGCCGGAAGGCGAACGGTGCCATCGGTCCGAGCTCGACGCCGGCGGGCGTCCGGTCGGCGCCGATCGACGGCGGCGCCCCGCCGTCGGCGGGAGCACCGGAGGCCATCGCCTCGACGATCATCGTGCGGGCCGGCGCCGTCAGCGAGGCGGGCACCGCCGGCGCGCCGGCGCCGGCGGCGACCACGGTCCGGGGTGGGCCCACCGCGGGCACCGGGCGGGTATCGCCGCCGGGCGGGGCGTCCGCCACGGCGCGGATGCCCTCGACCAGGGTGCCCCGCTCGTCGGCCCGGATCGGCTCGTACTGGCCGGCCGGCCACCACACCGAGGCCAGCGCGGCGGCCATCCCGGCGGCGACCAACACCGCCGCTCCCCGGGCCGCCGGGCGGCCCTCGGTGGCGCTCCAGACGCGCTGGGTCGTGCGCCGGCTGACGCGGCCCAGCAGGTAGCAGACGGCCAGCACGGGCAGGGCCACGACCACGACCGACACCAGGCCCACGGCGATCCCGGCGAGGTCGGCCTCGGCCCAGCTCCGGTAGAGCCCGGACCCGTGGAGCCCGAGACTGTCGCCCGCCGTGGCCGCCAGGCGGGGCAGGGCCACGACCATCATGACCAGGGAGAACGCCAGGACCGGGACCACCACGGCCACCCAGACGGTCACCACCACCCGGGCCCAGCGCTGCAGGACCTGCTCCTCACCGCGACCCCAGCGGGTCGGCAGCATGCCGGCCAGCACCGGCTTGATGTGGGCGAAGAGATCGAGCACACCGATCAGGTCGGCGAGGATGTGGTAGCCGTCGAAGCGGACCAGGGGGACCAGCTGGCGGACCATCTGGAGCAGCTGGAGGGGGATGACCACGAGCAGGGCGTCCCACCCGACGACGGCCCACAGGCCGAAGGTGGCGACGGCGAACACGGCGTTGAAGTAGAGGCCGCCGAGATCGACCCGGAGGCGGCCCCGCCGGCCGAGGCGGTAGGAGTCTGTGACATCGGTGTAGAACGCCGGCCACACCAGGTACAGGCCGGCGCCCATGACCCCGGGGGTCGCCCCCCCGTACCGGCAGGCGGCGGCGTGGCCGAACTCGTGGAACCCGGTCGAGAGGACCGTGAGGGCGAAGACGGTGAGCAGCAACTCCGGCTCGTAGAGCGCCTGGCGGGCGGGCGCCGCCAGCCCCTTGTCGAGGAGCAACCACCCGCTGACCGCCACGAACGCCGCCATGACGGCCACGACCACCAGCGGGCGGAACAGCCACGTGAGGGGATCAGTGAGGCGGCGGGTCGCCTCCGGTCTCGACACCACCACCCGCCAGCGCAGCGCCAGGAGCGGGTTGGTCTTCCGCACCGGCGGGTCGGTGCCGTCCGCCCGGCGCAGCACGCCCAGGGGACGGAGCTTGTGCTCGACCAGGAAGCGGACGTCGTCGGCGGTGGCGACCTTGCCGATCTGCTCGCTGAGTAGCGCCGCCAGCGCGGCGTCGTCACGGTGACCGTCGATCCCGTCAAGCAGGCGGTAGAGGATCGGCGTGCACTGGAAGGTCTGCCCGTCGGCGCGCCGCACGAGCCACGGCGGGCGCCGGTAGCCCGAGCCCGCCAGCTGGCCCAGCAACTCGACACCCGCCGCACGGGCCGGCACCCCGTCCGCCGGCGCGCGCCCGATGACGGGCGCGACCGGGGGCGGGGCGAGCAGGGTGTCCGACGGAGGAGTCATGGCCCGGACGGGCTACTGGATGATCTCGGAGTCCTGTTCGGCGGTGGCCCGGGCCACGACGTCGTCCAGGTTCTGGACGATGATCACGTCCTGGTCGGCGACGGCAACCGCCTCGGATCCCGTCGAGAGCACGTTGGCGGCCACGGCGGCGTCGATCGGCGCCGCCACGTTGGCGTTCAGGGCGACCGCGCCGGCGATGGGCGCCGCCAGGTCGGCATCGAGCGCCAGGTCGACGTCGAGGTTCAGCAGCGGACCGTCGAGCAGCCCGGCAGGCTCGGTCGGGGTGGGTTCGGGCTCGACGACGGGGTCGACCGGCGGGGTCTCGACCGGCTCGGCCGACTGGTCGATCAGCGAGGTCTGCGGCGCGTCGGCGATGGCCACCCCGTCGATGGACTGAGCGATGACGGCGTCCTGGTCGGCCACGGCGGTGGCGCTCGAGAAGTCCGACAACACGTTGGCGGCCACGGCGGCGTCGATGGGCGCGGCGACGTTGGCGTTGGCGGCGACGGCGAGGTCGATCGGCGCCGCCACGTCGAGCATGAGATCGAGGTTGACGTTGAGGTCGAGGAGGGAGATCACCTCCTTGGCGGGGAGGGCCTGGCCCCCCTCCGCCTCGAGGTCGTCCATCGTGAGGCGCAACGGCAACGAATCGCTCATGCTCGGTCCTTCTGATCGCGGGCAGACAGGCTGACCGGCTGCCCGCGTCGGGCGGCGCGCAAACCTCCCGAACCGACTGTTCCGTCAGAAGACCGGCTCAGTCCTCCTCCGGCGCCTTGGCGCGCATCGCCGACACGGCGGCGACGAGCCCGTCGGCGTCGAGGACGTCGACCATGACCCCGATCTGGTCCTCCCAGACATCGTCGGGGACGAGCGAACGGAACTCAGGTTCCAGTACGTGGTACACGGCGAGACCCAACTGGGCCCCGGCCAACGGGCCTGCATACGACGGATCGCCCTCGACCACGGTCTCGGCGGCGATCTCGGCGCTCTCCGGATCCGGAGCGCCCAAGATCACCACCAACTTCCGTGGCCCGTGCTCACCGCTCAGCCGGAGGATGGCCTCCTGGCTGTGCAGATCCATGGCCCCTGACGCCGTTCAGACGAAGCACTCGGTGGCCCCGAAGGCCACCTCACCCCCTGCGGCCCGGACGCAGGCCTCGATGGCCGTCGCGGAGATGCCGTCGCGCTCACCGAGGGCGATGACGAGCTTGTCCTTCAGCATGGTTCCTCACTTCTGTTGCGGATCGTCGGTGTCGAGCGTGTCGTCGAGCCAGGCCCGGAGCTTGTCGGGGCTGAGCTGGGGGTCGTGCAACCGGGCCACCTCCTCGCCGTCGCGGAAGAGCAGGAAGGCGGGCATGCCCATGATCTTCAGCTCCATGCACAGGCGGCGGGCGGTGGGCGCTTCGAGCTTCAGCACCCGAACGTCGGGCCGTTCCTCGGCGATGGCCTCGACGTGGGGGCCGAGGGCGACACAGGGGGCGCAGTCCGGGCCCCACACGTCGACCAGCACCGTGCCCTCGGCGACCAGGTCGCGGAAGTTCTCGGTGGTGGCATCGGCGACTGCGGCCATGGTCAGGTCCCTCCCGGGTTTCGCTCCAACAACACGCTCATACCGTCGGACAGCTGGCACATCCGCCCCAGGAACAGGCTGCCCTTGGCCACCATCGAGACCCTATCGG
The DNA here is from genome assembly GCA_037724305.1 of Acidimicrobiales bacterium. Classification (GTDB taxonomy): domain Bacteria; phylum Actinomycetota; class Acidimicrobiia; order Acidimicrobiales; family JACDCH01; genus JBBJOU01. The sequence goes on along the minus strand of JBBJOU010000094.1, from coordinate 88 downwards.
CCTCGCCGGCGGTCAGCCGCTCGACGGCGTGGGGCAGGTAGCAGACCGCCGACGCGAGGTGGCCCTGGGTGGGGGCGAAGCCGGGCAT
>JBBJOU010000093.1:0-7536 GCA_037724305.1 Acidimicrobiales bacterium | reverse complement strand
GTGCCGGCGCTCGCGCTTGGCCGCCCGCTGCTCCTGCCGGAGCTTGTGATGCGGCGCTTCTCGGCCGACTGGCATCCCTTGCCGGCCACCTCAGCGGGTCCGGGGGGCGATCGGCGGATGGGTGGGGGTGCTGGGCATGACCCTGCGCTCCTCCGGGGGGGGTGCGGGTCGACCTTGTTGACGATCCGTCGTCGCAGGCTAGGTCGTCAGGACCCGACCGCGGCTCCTGCGGCGCAGGGCTGCGCCCACCAGGAGCAGCGCCAGGGCGGCCAAGGCCAGCGGGAGGACCGTGGCGCCGGTGCGAGGCAGAAGGCCCCCATCCGAGCCGGAACCGGCGCCGCCACCTGCGCCCGCTCCACCGTCGTCGTCGCTGGGCCGACCGGCGCCACCACCGGGGATCTCGAGGCCGGCGCCGTCGACGCTGCGGCAGGTGGTGGTGAAGGTGACGCCCACGGCCACCAGGTCGTAGGTGCCGTCGTCGAGCTGCGGGACGGTGAAGGAGAAGTCGCCCTCACCGGCGGCGTCGGTCGTGACCTGGGCCACCTCGGAGCCGGCGAGGCGGATCGACACATCGGCGTCCGCACCCGCCCCGGCGATCGATCCGGTGACCGTGGCCCCCACCTCGACCTGGGCATCGTCGATCACGCAGATGGCATCGAGGTCGGGGGCGGTGGGGGGGATGGTCGACCCGTACGGGTCCGAGGTGGGGCTCTGCGCCCCCACCGGCCCCCCCACCGCCAGGACGGCGGTCACGGCGAGGAGGATGGCGAAGACGACGGGCCGAGATCGGGGCTGATGGTGCACTGTGCTCCCTTGGGGTCGGATCGGGGGGGCCGGGACGCAACCCAGCACGATTCAGAGTTCGGGGAGATCTTCACCGACCGACCTACCATACCCCCTTGGACCCACGACCGCCCTCCATACCTGACTCCCGCCTTTGGCGGGACCGCCACATCCTCGTCACCGGAGGCACCGGGTTCCTCGGTTCGCACCTCACGCGCCTGCTCCTGGAGGCCGGCGCGGCGGTGGTGGTCCTGCGGCGCGACCGGGTGCCGCCGTCGAGCGTCGAGCGGACCTGGGCCGACCGGGTCACCTGGGTGGACGGTGACGTCGAGGACCAGGCCCTGCTGGAGCGGGTGCTGGGCGAGCACGAGGTCGCCACCGTCTTCCACCTGGCGGCCCAGACCCAGGTCGGTGTGGCCAACGTCAACGCCGTCAGCACCTTCGAGGCCAACATCACCGGCACGTGGGCCCTGCTCGAGGCCGTCCGTCGCAGCCCCGGCGTGGCCCAGGTCGTCACCGCGTCGAGCGACAAGGCCTACGGCGCCCAGCCCGTCCTCCCCTACACCGAGGACATGCCGCTGCTGGCCGTCCACCCCTACGACGTCTCCAAGGCGTGCTCCGACCTCATCGCCGCCTCGTACCACCAGACCTTCGGCGTGCCCGTCGCCATCACCCGCTGCGGCAACTTCTTCGGTCCTGGTGATCGCAACTGGGAGCGGCTCATCCCGGGCACGGTCCGAAGCATCCTGCGGGACCGGTCGCCGGTGATCCGCTCCGACGGAACGCTCGTGCGCGACTACCTCTACGTCGTCGACGGCGCCCTCGCCTACCTCCGGCTGGCGGAGGCCATGGCTGCCAATCGGGGGCTGGCGGGCCAGGCCTTCAACTTCTCGACCGAGACACCGCTGAGCGTGCTCGACCTGGTGGCCCGCATCCAGGACGCGGCGGGGTCCGACCTCCCGCTCGAGATCCGCGACGGAGCCACGCACGAGATCCCGGCCCAACACCTGTCGGCCGAGAAGGCTCGCACCCTGCTGGGGTGGGCGCCGACGCGGACGATCGACGAGGCCCTGGTCGAGACGGTGGCCTGGTATCGCGACGAGCTGGACCCAGACCCGTCGTGACCCGGACGTGAGCGTCGTCGTCACCGGGGCCGCCGGCTACGTGGGCGGACGGCTGGTCCGGCACCTCCAGGACGAGGGCGAGGTCGTCGTGCCCACCGTCCGCCGGCCGGTCCCGTGGCTCCCCGGCGCCCACCCCGTCGACCTGGTGGGCGGTGACCTCGGCGGTCTGGTCGGGGTGCTCGAGGGCCACGACGCCGTCGTCCACCTGGCCGGGGCGAGCGAGGTCCGGGCCGCAGCCGAACCCGACGCCGCCCTGGCCGAGACCGTCGTGGCCGCCCGGCGGGTCGCGGAGGCCGCGGTCCGCGCCGGGGTGAGCCGGCTCGTGGTCCTCTCGACGGTCCACGTCTACGGCGGGGTGACCGACGGCGGCGTGGTGCACGAAGGGGTGGTGCCGGCGCCTCGGCAACCGTACGCCATCGCCCGCCTGGCCGGCGAGCACCTGGCCTTCGGCGCCGGCCCCGACCACGTGGTGGCGCTCCGGCTCACCAACGCGGTGGGGCCGCCGGTCGACGTGCGGGTCGACCGCTGGACGCTCGTGGCCAACGTCCTGTGCGCCCAGGCCGCCGCCGGCCAGCCCCTGGTCCTGCGGTCGAGCGGGCGCGACGGTCGCGACTTCATCGACCTGGGCGATGCCTGCCGGGCCATCGGGGCGGCGGCCACCCGGGCCGTGCCGGCGGGGACCTACAACCTCGGCTCGGGCACCACGACGCGGGTCCTCGACCTGGCGCACCTCGTGGCGGACGCCGCCGAGGCCGAGTTGGGGTGGCGCCCGCCGGTCGAGGCCCCGGCGCACACCGGCCCCGAGCCGCCCGGCTTCCGGGTCGACGTCAGCCACCTGGCCGTCGTGGCCCCCGCGCCCGGGAGTGACCTGCGGCCGCCCCTCGCCGCCACCATCCGGGCGGTCGTCGCCGCTGGCCGTCCTCCCGGCCGCGACGCCACCTGACCGCTTCGCGGCGTCGTTCCTCGTCTCGGCGGGGGCTCCGCTACAGTCCCGACCCCATGGCCGACCCGGTGCCGACGATCATCCTGTGCGGCGGCCGCGGCACCCGGATCAGCGAGGTCAACCCGCTCGTCCCCAAGCCCCTCCTGCCCATCGGCGACCGCCCCGTCCTCTGGCACATCATGAAGGTGTACGCCCACCACGGGGCCACCGACTTCGTCCTGGCGCTGGGCTGGCTGGGCGAGGAGATCCGTCGCTACTTTCTCCAGTACCACGCCCTGACCTGCGACTTCTCCATCGAGCTGGGGAAGCCCGGCTCCATCGCCTACCTCGGCTCCCACGCCGAGGAGGCCTGGCGGGTCACCTGCGTCGACACCGGGCGCGACAGCCTGACCGCCACCCGGGTGCGCCGGGCGGCCGCGACCATCGGGGGCGAGGGACCGGTGATGGTCACCTACGGCGACAGCGTGGGCGACGTCGACATCGAGGCCCTCCTCACCTTCCACCGCCGCCACGGGCGGCTGGCCACCGTCACCGCCGTCCGGCCGCCGGGGCGCTTCGGCGAGCTGGTGCTCGACGGCGAGACCGTGGAGCGCTTCGACGAGAAGCCCCAGACCAGCGGCGGGTCCATCAACGGCGGGTTCATGGTGTTCGAGCGCGAGGCCATCGACCGCTTCATCCCGGCCGACGTCGACGTCATGCTCGAGCGGGAGCCCATGAGCGGGCTGGCCGCCGCCGGCGAGCTGGCGGCCTTCGCCCACGACGGGTTCTGGCAACCGATGGACACACCTCGCGAGCGCGACCTGCTCGAGCGCATGTGGGTCGACGGCACCGCTCCGTGGCGGGTCTGGGAGGGCTGATGGCCGAGATCGACGGGCTCGTGGTCACCCCCAAGCGGCGCATCCCCGACGAGCGGGGGGCCATCTTCCACATGCTGCGGGACGACGAGGACGGCTTCGAGCGCTTCGGCGAGATCTACTTCTCGCTCGTCTACCCGGGCGTGGTGAAGGGCTGGCACCTCCACCACGAGATGACGCTCAACTACGCCGTCCCCGTCGGGATGATCAAGCTCGTCTGCTACGACGACCGCGATGGGTCGCCGACCCGGGGCAACGTGGCCGAGATCCACACCGGCGAGCTCGACTACGCCCTCATCACCATCCCGCCGCTCGTGTGGAACGGGTTCAAGGGCGCCGGCACCGGTCCCGCTCTGGTGGCCAACTGCTCGACCATCCCCCACGCCCCGGGCGAGATCGAGCGCCTCGACCCCTTCGAGAACGACATCCCCTACGACTGGGCCCTGAAGCACGGGTGAAGGGGACCGGGCCGTGGCGCGTAACCTCTCGGGATGCCCGCTCCCCCCGCCATCGTCGTCGCCGGCGCGACCAAGCGGTACCGGCGCGGCGGGGCCGGGCGCGTGGCCGTCGACGCCGTCGACTTGGAGGTCGCCGCGGGCGAGACGGTCGGCATCCTGGGGCACAACGGGGCGGGCAAGACTACCCTGCTCCGCCTCATCGCCGGGGTCACGGCACCGACGGCCGGCCGCATCAGCACCCGGGGCCGGGTCGTCCCCCTCATCAGCGTCGGCGTCGGCTTCCACGCCGAGCTGTCGGGGCGGGAGAACGTCCGGGTCAACGGCCAGCTGCTGGGCCTGACGGTGCCCGAGGTCGACGCCGCCTACGAGTCCATCGTCGCCTTCGCCGAGCTGGAGGGACACATGGAGCAGCCGGTCAAGCTCCTCTCCACGGGCATGCAGATGCGGCTGGCCTTCGCGGTGGCCATGCACGCCCGTCCAGACGTGTTGCTGCTCGACGAGATCATCGCCGTGGGCGACACCGCCTTCCAGCTCAAGTGCTACGAGCACATGTCCGGGCTCCAGCAGGAGGGCACGACCATCGTCTTCGTCTCCCACTCGGTCCACGCCGTGCGCCTGCTGTGCTCGCGAGCACTGGTGATGGAGGACGGGGCGGTGCGCTTCGACGGCCCGTCCGACGCCGCCGTGGGGCGCTACCACCGCCTGCTCTCGGCCCGTGACGACGCCAGCGCCCCGACCCCGGACGGGGCCGAGCGCCCGTCGGTGCGCATCCTGTCGGCGACGGTGCTCGACGCCTCCGGGGCCGAGCCCGACGAGCTGGTGCTGGGCCAGCGCTACGTCGTGCGCCACCGGCTGCGAGCCGACGCCGCCGTCGCCGGACCGGTCGCCGAGGTGGTGGCCATCTCCGAGGCCGGCGTCGAGGCCCACCGGGCCCGGGTGCCCCTCGGCGTCGACCTGGCCGCCGGGTCCGACATCGATCTCGACGTCGCTCTGACCGCGGCGGTGGCGGGGGGCACCTACCGCCTCCGACTGGCCCTGTTCGACGCCGAGGGTCGTCCGGTGGGCGACGACGGGGACGGCCTGGCCGTCTACCGGCCCCCTGCCCTCGGCAGCTACGGCCTGTGCGAGCTCGACGCCGAGATCCGCTTCGACGGCACCGTGCTCAACGACCACGGGACGTTCGAGATCGGCGCCCCTCGGTGACCGATCTCCCCACCCGGCCTCGTTCGGGGGACGGGTCCGGGCGCCCGAGCGCCCGGAACCGTCCCCAGTTCAACGTGCGGCGCAACGCGGACGTGCGGCGGGTGGTGCCCTGGAGCCCCTTCGCCTACGTGGCGTGGCAGCTGCGCCGGTGCGTGCGCGACCTGCTGGTCACAGCTGACCTGGGCCCGGCCCCGACGGTCCTCGACTACGGCGCCGACGACGCCCCCTACCGTCGCCACCTGACCAGGCGGACGTCGTACCTGGCCGCCGACCTCGCCGGGAACCCCCGGGCCGACGTCGAAATCAGGGCCGACTGGACGCTGCCGGTCGCCGACGACACGGTCGACCTCGTCCTCTCCACCCAGGTCCTCGAGCACGTCGAGGATCCCGCCCTGTACCTGTCCGAGTGCACGCGGGTCCTCCGCCCCGGGGGCTCCCTCATCCTCACGACCCACGGCATCATGCACCTCCACCGCGACCCGGAGGACTACTGGCGCTGGACCTGCGACGGGCTCGAGAAGGTGGTCGCCGACGCCGGGCTCGAGGTGCGGCGCTCGGTCGGGGTGCTGGGGCTGGTGCCGGCCGGGCTCCAGCTGGTGCAGGTCGGCGTGGCCCGCCGGATGCCCCGGTTCGCCCTGGCCCCGCTGTTCCTCGTGTTCCAGACGCTCATCGCCGCCACCGACCTTGGCTACGACGAAGGCGGGCGACGGGACTTCGGCCTCGTCGTGGGGGTCATGGCCACCAAGCCGGGGGCGGCCCGATGAGCGAAAGCAGCGAGCGAAGCGCCCCACCGGTGCTGGAGCTGACGCCCGAACCGGCCGGCGTGGGGACGTGGGCCCGCTCGGTGTGGGACCACCGGGCTGTGCTGCGGACGCTGGCGGCCAAGGACTTCAAGGTTCGCTACAAGCGGGCGTCGTTCGGCGTGGCCTGGGCCGTGGCCCTCCCCCTGGTGCAGGCGCTGGTGCTGGCCGTGGTGTTCTCCCGCTTGGGCCTCGACACCGAGGGCATCGACTACCTCGGCTACGTGCTGGCCGGGGTCACGGCCTGGTCGTTCGCCAGCGTCTCGTTCACCTCCGGCACGACCGCAGTGGTCGACGGCGCCGCCCTCACCGACAAGATCTGGTTCCCCCGGGCCCTCCTCGTGCTGGCCCCCATCGGCGCCAACCTGGTCGGGCTGGCCATCGGCCTCGGCATCGTCACCGTGGTGCAGCTGGGCCGGGGCCAGCTCGGCGTCGACGTGGTGCTGGTGGTCCCCGCAGTCCTCGTGCTCGTCGCCCTTGCGACCGGCCTGTCGCTGGTGACGTCGGCCCTGTACGTCGGGTTCCGCGACGTCCGCTTCGTGGTCCAGGCGGCCACCCTCCTCCTGTTCTACGTCACGCCGATCCTCTACACACCCGAGCGGCTGGGCGGGCTGGCCGACCTCCTCCCGCTCAACCCCTTCGCCGGGGCCGTCGGTCTGTTCCAGCAGGCCTTCGCCGGGGCGACGGTCGGCGGCGCCGAGCTGGCCGGCACCCTGATCTGGACCGTCGTGCTCCTCGTCGCCGGCGTGGTGCTCCACCAGCGGGGCGACCGCACGTTCGTGGATCTCCTGTGAGCGGGCTGCTGGACCGCCCGCCCTCGCCGACCCGGTCCGAGACGGTCACGGGTGCGCCGCCCGTGATCGAGGCGACGGCGGTGGACAAGCGCTACACGAGGGTCGTCAGCCGGTCGCTCCTGACCCTGGCGTCGCGGCGCCGGGCGCCGGAGCTGGCCGCCATCGACGGCCTCGACCTGCGCATCGGTCGGGGCGAGACGGTCGGCGTGCTGGGACACAACGGCGCCGGCAAGACCACCCTCCTCCGGCTGCTGGCCGGCGTGACCGCGCCGAGCGCCGGGCGGGTGCGGGTGGCCGGTCGGGTCACCCCCCTCATCAGCATCGGCGTGGGCTTCCACCCTGAGCTGTCGGGGCGGGAGAACGTGGTGGTCAACGGCTCGGTGCTGGGCCTCCCTCGGGCCCGGATCACCGCGCTGGAGCCCGAGATCGTCGCCTTCAGCGGCCTGGACGCCGACGTGCTCGACACGCCGGTGAAGATGTACTCGACGGGGATGCTGCTCCGGCTGGCCTTCGCCGTCGCCGTCCACACCGACCCCGACGTCATGCTCGTCGACGAGCTGCTCGCCGTCGGCGACCT
>JBBJOU010000092.1:0-7611 GCA_037724305.1 Acidimicrobiales bacterium | reverse complement strand
GATCAGGTGCCGGCGCCGAGGCGGCGGACGACCGAACCGGCGGCCAGGTCGGTGGCGCCGCCGGCCAGGACGAGCCACAGGCCGGGACCGACCTCGGCCGCGATGCGGCCCGCAGGGACGCCGAACTCGTCGCTGACCTTGTCGGCCTTGGCGCTGGCGTCGACGATGCCGGCGGCCGAGATCACGACGGTGACCCCGCCGGCGACGAGGAGCAGGACCTTGCACCACAGGTCGCGCCGGCCGAACAGGAGGGCGACGGCGACGAGGGCGCCGACGCCGGCGGCCACGGCGACGGTGAGGCCGTCGTTCCCCTCGAACCCGGTGGCCTCGCCGCCGGGGGCGGTCACACCACCCAGCTCGATCCGGTACCACGTCATGGCGGCGCCGATGACGACGAGGGCGGCGGCGGCGAGGGCGAGCCCGGCGGCGATCACGTTGCGCCGCAACGGTGAGCCGGGTAGGAGACGCGGGCGCGGCGGCGGGTAGTTCGGCACCGGGCTCGCCGGCAGGTCCACCCGGCTCGCACCGCGGCGACGGGGCGCCGGCGGCATCGGGCGGGTGGGGACGGTCACGCCGTCGATCATCGCGGATCAGCGGCGCCAGCAACGCGCCGGGCGATCAGGGATCGGGGGCGAAGCCCTGGCGGACGGTGTTCTCGGTGACGACCCTCGGGTCGGCGAACTGGAGGAGGTAGTCGGGGCCGCCGGCCTTGGAACCGACGCCGGACAGGGCGTGACCGCCGAAGGGTTGACGGCCCACGACGGCGCCGGTGGTGCCGCGGTTGAGGTAGACGTTGCCGGCCCGCAGCTCGGCGGCGGCCCGGCGCAGGTTGACCGGGGAGCGGCTGAAGCAGCCGGCGGTGAGGGCGTACTCGGTGTCGTTGGCGAGGGCGATGGCGTGGTCGAGGTCGTCGGCGCGCACCACGCACAGGACCGGGCCGAACAGCTCGTCGCGCCACAGCGTCGAGGTGGCGGGGTCGACGTCGACCACGATGGTCGGCGCCACGAACCAGCCCTGCGGGGGGACATCGCGGTGGCCGGCGACGACCCGCCCCTCCCCCGCCGCCGTCGCGACGGCGGCGCGCAGGCGGGCGTGGGCGTCGGCATCGATCACCGGTCCGACGAGGGTGGCCGGGTCGGAGGGGTGGCCGAGCACGGCCTCGTCGGCGGCGGCGGCCAGCCGGGCCACCACCGCGTCGTAGGCGGGCCCGACCACGATGGCCCGGCTCGCCGCCGAGCACTTCTGGCCGGCGAAGCCGAACGCCGAGCGCACCAGGGCCGGGACCGCCTGGTCGGGGTCGGCGTCGGCGTCGACGATCACCGCGTTCTTGCCGCCGAGCTCGGCCACCACCCGCTTGATGTGGCGCTGGCCGGGGCGGTGCACGGCGGCCGACTCGACGATGCCCAGCCCGACCGCCCGGGAACCGGTGAAGGCGATCACCGCGGTGTCGGGGTGCTCGACCAGGCGGGCGCCGACCACCTCGCCGGGGCCGGGCAGGAACTGGATCACGCCGTCGGGTGCGCCCGCCCGGCGCAGCGCCTCCACCAGGGCCCAGGCGGTGGCCGGCGTCTGCTCCGCGGGCTTGAGCACCACCGGGTCGCCGGCCACGAGGGCGGCTGCCACCATGCCGGTGGCGATGGCGAGGGGGAAGTTCCACGGCGCGATCACGGCGGCGACGCCCTTGCCCCGGTAGCGCAGCCGGTTCTCCTCACCCGGCGGCGACTGCACCCGGTCGGCGGCGCCGGCCTCGAGACGCAACGCCTCGCGCCCGTAGTACTCGCAGAAGTCGATCGCCTCGCACACGTCGGCATCGGCCTCGGCCCACGGCTTGCCCGCCTCGAAGACCTCCAGGGCGGCGAGCTCGTCGCGCCGGCCCCGCAGCACCGCCGCCGCCCGGAACAGCACGCCTGCTCGCTCGGCCACCGGCCGGGCCGACCACGCCCCGAACGCCGCCACCCCCGCCGCCACCGCGGCGTCGGCCTCGGCCACCCCACACGACGCCGAGCGGGCCACGACCCGCTCGACGTTCCCCGGGTCGACGGAGTCGATGGTCGTGGCGGTGCGCACCTCCTCGCCCCCCACCAGGGCCGGCACGTCGATCGGGCGGGCGCCGCCGGCATGGTCGACGGCGGTCCGCATCGCCGCTCGCGCCGGCGCCCGGCGCCACTCCCGCAGCGGCTCGGGGGCGTACGGCGACAGTGCCGCTACGTCGGTGGTGGCGCGGGGGTCGGCCCGGTCGAGGGACGGTAGGGCGTCGACCCGGGGCGGGCGCAACAGCTCGTTGAGGGCGCGCCCCTCGGCCTCTCGGGCCCGCACGAAGCTCTCGTTGGAGGTGTTCTCCAGCAATCGCCGCACCAGGTACGCCATGCCCGGCACCAACTCCCCCACCGGGGCGTAGACGCGGTGTCGGAAGCCGAGGCGACGGGCGGCGTCGTGGAGCGGCGCCGCCATGCCGTGCAGCATCTGCAGCTCGTAGCCGTGGTCGGGGATGCCCCGGCTGCGGGCGTAGGCGACGGCGTAGCCGATCGAGCGCAGGTTGTGGCTCCCGAACGCGGCCCGGACCTCACCGTGGTGGTCGTGGAGGAGGCGGGCGCAGCGCTCGAAGTTGGCGTCGGCCTCGACCTTGCGCTCGTAGACCGGCACCGGCCACCCCTCGGCCCGGGCCTGCACCACCTCGGTGTCCCAGTACGCCCCCTTCACCAGGCGCACGGTGACCGGCACCGCCCGCCGGCCCGCCCAGGCGACGACGTCGGCCAGGTCGTCGCGGCTGTCGCGCAGGTAGGCCTGGATGACGACCCCGGCCTGCACGTCGGCGAACTCGTCCTCGCCCAGCAGGTCGCGCGCCAGCTCCAGGGTCAGGTCCTTGACGTCGGCGTGCTCCATGTCGAACTGCACGTGGGCGCCCCGGGCACGGGCCAGGCGCAGGATCGGGCGGATGCGGGCCTTGGCCCCGGCGAGACCGACCGCCCGCGACAGCGGCTCGTAGTGGGCGGCGAGCGCGGTGGGCTTGATCGACACGTTCACCCGGGCCAGTGGGCCGATGTCGTCGGCCTCCAGCGCCGGCGCCGGCTCCCAGCGGGCGGCGGCGTCGGCGAGGACGGTGACGAGGTCCACCACCCGCGCCGCGTACCGGTCGGCGTCGGCCTCGGTGACCGTCTTCTCCCCCAGCAGGTCCACGGTGTGCGCGCTCCCTGCCCGCCACAGCTCGCCCAGGCCGGCGGCGGCGTCGGCGGGGGTGCGCCCGATGATGAACTGGTGCGCCATGCGGGCGATGGCGCGGCGGGCGACCGCCGCCGTCACCGCGCCGCCCAGGGGCACGGCGCCGGCCACCCCGATGCCGGCACCGAGCAGCCGGGGAGCGGCGTCACCGGCCAGGTACTGCTCGACGTGGCGGAGCACGTCGGCGTCGTCGGTCATGGCCGGGAAGGCGTCGACGAAGCGGAACAGCTCGGCCTTGAACCCCGGGCGGGCCATCGCCACCTCCAGCAGGCGCTCGGAGAGCGATGCCGGGCCGGCGAGGTGCAGTCGATGCCGGGGGCCGGCGCCGGCCAGCTGGCGGGCAACTGCCTCGGCCTCGGCGTCGAGGCCCACGGGCCGTCCTACTGCGTTCTGGCGGCGATACCCGACGGGTACCCGTCGGTTTCCGCCGCCGGAACGGCGCGACGTCGCCCGGCGACGGCCAGCCAAGCGGCGTGGGCGGCGTCGTCGAAGGTCCGGAAGAAGTCGCCCAGGTCGAGCACCATGCGCTCGAACGACTCGGCCACGAACAGCACGGGTTGGTACACGCTGATGTCGTAGTCGAGGGTGCCCATGGCGGCGATGGAGAACGGTCGCAGCTCGGCGTCGCCGAAGGCGGCCAGCTCGCCGAAGGACGACAGCAGGCCGGCGCCGTAGGCGCGGGGCGCACCGTCCTCGAGGGCCACGCCGAACTCGAGGGTGAACCAGAACACCCGGCTGAAGAACTCGTGGGCCTCGTCGCTCACCGCCCGCCGCGACGCCATGCCGGCGAGGTGGTGGAGCTCGGCGAAGGCGGGGCTGGCCAGGAGGTTGGCGTGGCCGATGATCTCGTGGATGATGTCGGGCTCGGGGGTGTAGCGCGGCGTCGAGTGGTGGCGGATGTACTGCGTGGAGCGGAACCGGCGCTCGGCCAGGGCGCCGTAGAACTCCCGGGCCGGCACCAGCCCGGCGACCGGCTCGACCCGGAACCCGGTGCAGGCCCGGACCCGCTCGTCGACCTCGCGCAGCTGCGGCACCCGGTGGGCGGGCAGGTCGAGGGCGCCCGCCCCCCGGCGCACCTCGGCGCAGGCCAGACGCTCGTGCAGCGCCGCCAGCTCACCCGACACCGTCCGCCACACCTCGTCCTCGGCCGCGGTGTAGGCGACGTCGGGCACGGGGTCGCCGGGGCGGTGGCGGGCACCGATGGCGGCGATCCGAGCGCGACGGGCGGCGTAGGCGGGGTCCCCTGCGCCGGGATGGTCGGGCGCCAGCGCGCCGACCGACGGCGGAGCCAGTTGGGTGCGAGTCGAAGTCGCCATGCCGTCGATCCTCCCCCGGATCACCGATCCGTGCAAGGATACGACCCGAACTCCGGACGAACGACTGGCTGAGGCCTGGTTGTTCGTCGATCTGTCCGATCGCCTGCCCGAGGAGGCCGATTTGCTCGGACGCCGGTCGCACCCACCGCTCGACCCCGTCGACCGCCGCCTCGTCGAGCTGCTCGTGGCCGACGGCCGCCTGTCGGTGCACGAGCTGGCTGCTCGGGCCGGCGTCGCCCGCTCCACGGCCTACAGCCGGGTCGATCGTCTCCGGGCCGACGGGGTCATCACCGGGTTCAGCGCCACCGTCGACCCCGCCGCCGTCGGCCTCGGCATCACCGCCCTGGTCCTGGTCGACGTCGACCAGCAGCGGTGGCACAGCGCTCGCGACGCCATGCTCGAGCTGCCCGGCGTCGAATACCTGGCCTTCACCCTCGGCACCTTCGACATGGTGCTGCTGGTGCGCGCTGCCGACGTCGACGACCTGCGCACGGTGGTGCTCGAACGGCTCCACGAGCTCGACGAGGTGCGCTCCGCCCAGACCATCGTCGTGGTCGAGGAGCACCGCCGCCCCGTCCTCCCCAAGTCGGGCTGAGCTCCGATCACGACAGCGACGTCGGCACCAGGTCGAAGCCCTCGCGAGCGGCGGCGTCGCGAAGCGTCCGGTCGAAGGCGGCGAAGGACGTCGTGTCGGGACTGGCGGCCCGGCAGGCCACAGCCGACGCCAGCTGCACGGCGTCGTAGGCCCGCAGCCCGTGGCGCGCCGTGTGGCGGGCGGCATCGTCGAGCACGGTGGCCCTGACCGCGACGACGGCGAACGGGGTGCCGTCGTGGTAGTCCGCCTCGAAGGCGCGCACCAGCAGCGCCGCGTCGGCGGCGTCGAGCTCGCCGATCCGGTGCTTGCGCCACAGCGCCGCCGGCACCTCAACCCTCGCCAGCTGTGACACGGCGAGTGCCACGAGACCGTGTATCGCATCGTGGCCGCGCTCAGGGACATAGCGCTTCACCAGGGCCGATGAGTCAACGAAGACCGTCACCGCCCCTCGGCGACGAGGTCTGACAACGGTGTGCCAGTTGCCGCCCGCCGCCCTGCGGCCACGACAGCCGCAGGATCCGGCTGCTCACCGGTGGCGGCCATCTCGCAGTGGTCGGCGAGCAATCCGGCCCGCTGGAGTCGCTCGCGCAGCGTGGCCGCTTCTGATCCTGCGAGATCGGGGTCGGTGACGGCCGACAACACAACGGTGAGGAACTCGTTCACGGACCGGTCGGCTGCGCCCGCCGCCGCCTTGACCTGCGCCGCCAAGTGGTCGTCGACTCGCCAGGTGATCTGGGCCATGACCGCACGTTATCGCGCCATGCCTGCACCGAGGCAGGCATGCCTGCATCTCCCCGGTTCAGCTCGTGGGGAGCTCGTAGCCCTCGAACCGGGCGCGCAGGTCCTTCTTGGAGAACTTGCCGACCGAGGTCTTGGGGATCTCGTCGACGAAGGCCACGTCGTCGGGGAGCCACCACTTCGCCACCCGGTCGGCGAGGAAGTGGAGCAGGGCGTCCTTGGTGACATCCTCGCCGGGCTTGACCACGACGCAGGCGAGGGGCCGCTCGGCCCACTTCGGGTGGGGCACGCCGATCACCGCCGCCTCGGCGACGGCGGGGTGGGCCATCAGCTCGTTCTCGAGCTCGACGGAGCTGATCCACTCGCCGCCCGACTTGATCACGTCCTTGGTGCGGTCGACGAGGCGGATGTAGCCGTGCCCGTCGATGGTGGCGACGTCACCGGTGCGCAGCCAACCGTCGGGGGTGAAGCTCTTCCCCGACCGCTCGTCGTCGTAGTAGCCGGCGGCGATCCACGGGCCCCGCACCTGGAGCTCGCCCGAGGTCTCGCCGTCCCACGCCAACGCCTCGACGGGTTCCCCCTCGGCGTCGTCGCCGGCCCGGGCGATGCGCGCCTCGACGCCGACGAGGGGCTGGCCCACCGAGGCCCGGAGGTCGGCCAGCTCGTCGTCGGTCCGGCCCTCGGCGAGCGTCGACTTGATGCGCCCGGCGGAGGCGACCGGTGAGGTCTCGGTCATGCCCCACGCCTGGAGGATGGGCAGGCCCGTCGCCGCCCGGTACGCCTCCGACAGCGCCCTGGGTACAGCCGAGCCGCCGCACGGGATGACCCGGAGGTGCGACGTGTCCCGTCCGGCGAGCTCGGGCAGCACGCCCATCCAGATGGTGGGCACGCCGGCGGCGACGGTGACCCGCTCCTCCTCGATGAGCGTGGCCAGGCCGACCGGTGACAGGTCGGCGCCAGGCATGACCAGGGTGGCGCCGGCGGCGACACCGGCATGGGCCAGGCCCCAGGCGTTGGCGTGGAACATGGGCACGACCGGCAGGATGCGGTCGGGCTCGTCGATGCCGATGGCGCCGGCGGTCATCACGCCCAGCGTGTGCAGGAACGTCGAGCGGTGGGTGTAGACGACGCCCTTGGGGTTGCCGGTGGTGCCGCTCGTGTAGCACATCGACGCCGCCCGCCGTTCGTCGTCGACGACGAAGTCGACCGGGTCGGCGGCAGCCACCAGCTCGGCGAAATCGTGCACGGCGATGCGCCCACCCGCCGGCGGGTCACTCGGCAGCTCGCCCCCGCCGTCGTCCATGACCACGAGGTGGCGGACGGTGGCGAAGGTATCGAGCAGCGGCCACAGCGCCTTCGCCAGCGACCGGTCGACGAAGACCACCTCGTCCTCGGCGTGGTTGGCGATGTAGGTGAGCTGCTCGGGGAACAGCCGGATGTTCAGCGTGTGCAGCACCCGGCCGGTGCAGGGCGCGGCGAAGTAGAGCTCGAGGTGGCGGGCGGTGTTCCAGGCGAAGGTGGCCACCCGGCCGTCGGCGGCGATGCCGAGCTCGGCGAGGGCGCCGCCCACCTTGCGGGTCTCGGCGGCCCAGTCGCCGTATGTGGTGCGCCGCCGTCCGGCCAGCGAGGCGGTGACGAGCTCCTTGTCGAAGAACAGCCGCTCGGCGCGGTCGAAGAAGTGCGTGAGCACGAGCGGCGCATCCTGCATGAGACCGTCCACGATCCCCCCTCGGGTCGTCGATC
>JBBJOU010000091.1:0-7655 GCA_037724305.1 Acidimicrobiales bacterium | reverse complement strand
CTAACCGCTCGGCTCAGCGGTCGGCGGCGGCGTCGGCCAGGACGGCTTCGGCCGCCCGGCGCCCCGACACCAGGGCGCCGTTGATGGAGGCGTTGTCGCGGTGGTCGCCGCAGACGTAGACGCGACCGGTGACCCGGACGGGGCGCTCGACCGGTTCGAGGGCGGCGGGCGGCTGGGCCGGTTGGGCGTGGGGGATGCGGTCGGTGCGCAGGAGGTCCCACTGGTCGACCGCCGGGCCGAACCAGCGACGGAGCTGGGCCCGGACGGCGTCCTCGTCGACGGCGGTCGACGGCAGGGAGGCGGCGATGAGCGCCCGCCCGTCCGGCGCGTAGGTGGGGGCGACGTTGGACAGGACGGCGGCGTTGGTGACGGGGCCTTCGCCGTCGCCGTCGACGAGGACGGCGCGGGTCGCGAGGGGCGACTGCGCGGCACCGAACCACAGGCACCCGGCCGGGCGGCTACCCCCGTCGGTCACGTGGTCCGGGAGGAGGGCGGCGGCGGCCGGTGCCTCGGCGGCGACGACCACGGCCCGGGCGGCGACGGTCGAGCCGTCGTCGAGGGTCACCAACGGGGGTCCAGCGGTGCCCGGCTCGACGGCACGCACGCGGGTCCCGGTGCGCAACGTACCCGCCGGGAGGGCGGCGGCCAGCTGGTCGCTGATGGCACCCATGCCGGCGCCGGGCACCGCCACCGGCCCGCAGGCGAAGGTCCGCAGCACGAAGGCCAACTGGCGTGCCGCGGTGGCGAGGGTCGGGTCGAGCAGCACCCCGCCGCCGAAGAAGGGACGGAAGAACGCCTCGGTGACCTCGGGGGAGAACCCTTTGGCGCCCAGCCACTCGCGGGCGGAGCCGGCCTCGTCACCCGGGCGCTCGGGCGCGCCCCGCACCCGGGCGATGGCCAGCAGGGCACCGACGCGGGCCTTGTCAGCCAGCGTGGCGACCGGAGCCCGCAACGCGGCGACGAGCACCGACGGGTCCCGCAGCGGATCGCCCAGCGTGTGGAAGCGGCCCCGGCGGAACACCATCGCACCGGGCATGAACGGCCGGAGGTCGAGCGCTTCGAGGTCGAGCACCCGGCGCACCTCCGGATAGGCGGTGAGCAGGACCTGGAAGCCGCGGTCGAGGACATGGCCGTCGACCACGTCGCTGCGTACCCGACCCCCGGGTCCGTCGGATGCCTCGAGCAGGGTGACGGCCACGCCGTCGGCGGCGAGGCGTCGGGCGCAGGCGAGGCCGGCCAGTCCGGCTCCGACGATGACCACCGGATCGTCGGGCATGACGCCACCCTCGCACCGACGCGCCGGGTGTGCGACGCCCGGCTCCCCGGTTCACCCGTGCCATCCTCAGCCCCTCGTGCCGAGCCCGCCCCGCCGCCCCGCGATCGCCGTCCTGCTCCCGCCGTCGGAGGCCAAGGCGCCCGGTGGTCGAGGCCGGCCGTGGGCACCGGGGCGCAGCGCGCTGCCCGAGCTCGACGGTGCCCGGGCCGAGGTGCTCGCCGCCCTCGGCGCCGCGGTGGCCGGCGCGCCCACTCGGCGGGCGATCGAGCGCTACACCGGTGTGCTCTACCGGGAGCTCGACTGGGCCTCGCTGCCGGCCGCCGCCCGCCGGCGGGGGTCCTCCTCGGTCCTCATCGCCTCGGGGCTGGGGGGGATCGTGGCACCGGGCGATCCCATCCCCGACTACCGCCTGAAGATGGGCGCCCGCCTCGACGGGATCGGCCGCCTGTCATCGTTCTGGCGCCCCCGCCTCACCGTCGCGCTCGGCCCCCGTCTGGCCGGCCGGGTGGTGTGGGACCTGCTGCCGGGCGAGCACGCGGCGGCATGGGACCCGGCGGCGGTGGCGGTCCGGCGGCGGATCACCGTGCGCTTCGTCGACGCCGCCGGGCGTACCGTCAGCCACTGGAACAAGCTGCTCAAGGGCGCCCTGGTGCGCCACCTGCTCACCGAGGGCACCGTCGACCCGGCCGCGCTGGTCGACTTCGTGCACCCCTCCGGCTACCGCCTCGACCCGGTGCAGAGCGACCTCGACGCCGAGGTGGCCTCGGTCGTGCTCGCCGAGCGGTCGCCGGCATCGCCGTGAGCAGCGGGCAGGCAGGTCCGGGTCGGCGTGGTAGGACCTCCCGACGTGGCTGATCCCGTGCGCCTGTGCTTCGTGTGCCTGGGCAACATCTGCCGGTCGCCGACGGCCGAGGGGGTCATGCGCCACCTCGTGGCCGAGGCGGGGCTGACCGAGCGCATCGAGGTCGACTCGGCCGGCACCGCCGGGTGGCACGAGGGCGACCACGCCGACCGCCGCACCCGGGCCGAGGCGCAGCGGCGGGGCATCGACCTCTCCGCGCTCCGGGGGCGCCAGTTCCGCGCCGACGACTTCGCCCGCTTCGACCTGGTCCTGGCCATGGACCACGACAACCTGATCGACCTCGCGTCGATGGCGCCCGACGACGACGCCCGGGCGTCGATCGAGCTGCTGCGGGCCTTCGACCCCACCGCCGACTCGGACGCCGACCTGGCCGTGCCCGACCCCTACTACGGCGGCGCCGACGGGTTCGCCGCCGTCTTCGACATGGTGGACCGGGCGTGCTGGGGCCTGCTCGACCACGTTCGCACCGAGCTGCTCGACCCACCGGCGTGAGCGAACGGGCGCCGGTTGAGGCGATCGCCGCCGCCCTCGACGTGGAGGTCGTGTCCGCCGCGGCGCTGGGAGGCGGCGACACCGGGCCGGCCTGGCGGGTGGCGCTGGCCGACGGCGACGTGGTGCTGGCCAAGGAGCGCCCGCCCGGTGCGCCGGCCCAGCTGCTGACCGCCGAAGCCGCCGGGCTGCGCTGGTTGGCCGCGGCCACGGAAGACGGTGGCCCCCACGTACCCGAGGTCCGCCATGTCGACCCTGACCTGCTGGTGATGGGGTGGATCGAGCACGGCGGCGCCGGCGACGACGCCGACCTCGGCCGGGCCGTCGCCGCCCTCCACCGCACCGGGGCGCCCGCCTTCGCCACCCCGCCGGGCACCAGCGACGGCTGCGTGGGCCCGCTCCCGCTGCCGGGCGGGCCGTGGCCCGACGGCGTCACGCTGTGGGTCGAGGGGCTCGTGCTGCCGTTCCTGCGTGCGGCCGTCGACCGGGGCGCGATCGAGCCCGGCGGCGCGGCGGTGGTGGAGGCGGTGGGCACCCGGGCCGGGGAGCTCCTCGGGCCGCCGGAGCCGCCGGCGCGCGTGCACGGTGACCTGTGGGCGGGCAACGTGCTCGCCGGCACCGACGGGCGCTGGTGGGTGGTCGACGCCGGCGCCGCCCACGGCGGTTGGCGAGAGGCCGACCTCGCCATGCTGGCGCTCTTCGGCGGGCTGCCCACCGCGTGCCTGGCGGCCTACGACGAGGCGCACCCCCTCGCCGACGGCTGGGAGGAGCGGGTGGCGCTGCACCAGCTCCACCCCCTCCTCGTCCACGCCGCCCTCTTCGGCGGCGGCTACGGCCGGCGGGCGGTAACCGTGGCCCGGTCGTACCGGTGACGGCGGCGCCGGCGGAACGTCCGGTCCACCGGGCGCGGCGAACGCGCCTCGTGTGTGACCATGGCGCCATGGCGCCGAGCCCGTCGACCGAGGATCAGGCTCCCCGCCCGGGGGACCGGTGGCGCGAGGACCTCCGTGCCTGGGCGGTGCCGCAGGAGATCATCGACAACGCCCCCGGGCCGGAGCGGTCGCTCGAACCCGAGCGCTTCCGGTGGCGCCCCGAGGACGATGCGAAGCAGCCGGTGCGGCCCTCGCGCCGGCGCGCCCTGGAGGCGCTGCCGGAGGGAGGCTCGGTGCTCGACATCGGTGTCGGCGGCGGCGCCTCGAGCCTGGGTCTCGTGCCCACGCCGGCACTGATCACCGGTGTCGACCCCCTGGCGGGGATGCTGGCGTCGTTCGCGGCCAGCGCCCACGCTGCTGGCGTCGCCGTTCGCACCGTCCTCGGCTCCTGGCCCGACGTCGCCGACACGGTGGAACCGGCCGACGTGGCGGTCTGTCACCACGCCATCTATTACGTCGCCGAGATCGAGGACTTCGTCACCGCGTTGACCGCTCGGGCCCGGCACCGTGTCCTGCTCGAGGTCTCCGCCTACGCGCCGGTGGCGGGCCTGGCGCCGCTGTGGCAGGCGCTGCACGGCATCGACCGTTCGGACCGGCCGGCGGCCGATCAGGCGCAGGCGGTGGTCGCCGCGATGGGGCTGGCCGTCGAGCGCGAGGACATGGTCCTGCCGGCGCAGCGTCAGGAGGTCACGCCGGACCTGGTGGCGTTCATCCGTCACCGGCTCTACGTCGGGCCCGAGCGTGACCCCGAGATCGAGGAGTTCCTCTGCGCTCGCGAGGCGCGGGAGCACAGGGTCGCCGCCCTGTGGTGGCCGGGCGCGACATGACCCGGCCGGTCCGTTCCCGCGACCGCCGCCGGTAGGTTCGCCGTCATGGCTCTCGATCCTGACGTCAAGGCGTTCGCCACCAGCGGCAAGAACTTCGCCACCCTCACCACCATGCTGCCCAGCGGCCAGCCGTCGACGCAGCTCATGTGGGTCGACGCCGACGACGACCACGTACTCATCAACACCGAGACCGGTCGCCAGAAGTTCCGCAACATCGAGCACGACGCCCGGGTCACCGTGACCGTGTGGGACGAGACGAACCCGTACCGCTACGTCGAGGCCCGGGGCAGCGTGGAGGAGACGGTCACCGGTCCCGAGGCCCGTGCCCACATCGACGCCTGCGCCAAGCGCTACATGGGTGTCGACGACTACCCGAACCCCATCGAGACCGAGCGCGTCATCCTCAAGATCGCCGTCGACCGGGTCCACAAGTTCAACGTGTAGTCGCCGCCGCCGGGACCGCTCCTACAGCCTCGACGACGACGCAATGTCGTGTTGGTCGACCCGGGCCTCACGGATCGCGGCGGTCTGCTCCGACGACGGCCCCGAGCCCCGAAAGGCTTCCACGGCCTCGACCGAGACCCACTGCTCGTAGACGTTGATGCGGTCGGCCTCGATCGGGTCGGGCGACAGGTGGAAGTCGATGCAGCCCGCGGCCTGCCTCGCCGCCACGATCACCTCGCGGCAGTCGCTGACGTAGGCGTTGCGATCGGCTTCGTCGACGTAGAGCGCCCCGGACACGATGATCATGGCGAGATCGTCGCACAGCGACCGAGGTGCGACGAGCGCGAGGATGGGGGCGTGGGCTTCTACGGCGACCGGATCTTCCCGCTCGTGATGAACGCGTTGATGGACAACAAGGAGGCGCGACGCATCCGCGCCGAGGTGTGCGCACCGCTGCGCGGCGACGTCCTCGAGATCGGCTTCGGGACCGGGCACAACCTGCCGTTTCTGCCGGTGACGGTGAGGAGCCTCAAGGCGGTCGATCCGCTCCTCAAGGGCCGGGAGCTCGCCGCCGCTCGACTGGCGGCGTCGACCGTGGCGGTCGAGTTCGTCGGCCTCGATGGGCAGCGCCTGGCCCTCGACGACCAGTCCGTCGATGCCGCCCTGTCGACGTGGACGCTGTGCAGCATCCCCGATCCCGCCGCCGCTGTGCGTGAGATCGCCCGTGTCCTGCGCCCGGGCGGGAAGCTGCACTTCGTCGAGCATGGTCGAGCGCGCGATCCCAAGGTCGAACGGTGGCAGCGGCGCCTGAACGGCGTGCAGCAGCGGATGGCGTGCGGCTGCTCCCTCACCTACGACATGGCGGCGGTCGTCGGCGACGGGGGCATGGACATCGAGCAGCTCGACACGTTCTACGCGAAGGGCGAGCCCAAGTCCCATGGGTGGACCTACCAGGGCGTCGCCACCCCGTCGCCTCGCTAGCCGGCGGTGACCGATCGCAGGGCGCCGGGCTGGCGCCCGGCGAGGCGGTCGAGGCCCGCCGCGGTGGTGGAGTCGGCGGGGAGGTAGATCACCAGTCGCTGGTCGTCGGGGTCGGGGAGACGGAGGGTCTCGAACGCCAACCGGAGGACACCCACGTCCGGGTGTGCCAGCCCAACGAGCCCTGCGGGCCTGCCTCCGAGCGGTCGGCGCTCCCACCGGTCGGCGAACTCGGCGCCACCGGCCTGGGCCAGTCGGGCGGCGAACGCGTCGGTACCCGTGTCGCATCGACGCAGCTCGTGCAGCTCGGCGGCCTGCGCGTCGGCGACGTCGCCCCAGTCGAGGTAGGCGGTGCGGGCGCGCTCGTCGGCGAAGGTGAACCAGAGGAGGTTGGGCTCGTCGCCGTCGAGGATGCCGAGCGGGCGCGCCAACCGGTCGTAGCCGTCGGTCCAGGCCAGGAGCTCACCGAGGTGGTTGACGACGAACGCCGGGGCCGGCTCGAGCTGGTCGAGCATGGCGCGCACGGTGGGGCGGACGGTGCGGGCGGTTTCCCGGGCCTGGGGGCACAGCTCCGTACCGTGGCTGATGGCCGCCAGGTGACGCAGGTGGTCGAGATCGGCCTCGCTGAGGCGCAGCGCCTCGGCCAGCGCCGCCAGCACCTGGGTCGAGGGGTGGGTGTCCCGACCCTGCTCGAGACGGATCAGATAGTCGACGCTGACCCCGGCCAGCGTGGCCACCTCGGCGCGCCGCAGCCCCGGTGTCCGCCGCCGGGGACCCTCGGGAAGGCCCACCTCGGCGGGGGTCATGGCCTCTCGCCGGCTGCGCAGGAACGCGCCCAGCTCTCCGTCGATCACCACCCCAGTGTGCCGACCGGCGGCCCGGTTCGTCGTGGCCCTGTCAGGGCCAGGCTCCACCCGGTCTCCCTCTGATCCGCTTCGGGGCTCACGATGGGTGCCATGACAACCACCACCACTGCTTCTCCGCTGGCCCAGGGCACCTGGGCCCTCGACACCGACCACACCTCGGTCGGCTTCACCGTCCGCCACCTCGGGGTCGCCAAGGTCAGAGGCCGCTTCGGAGAGGTCGCCGCCGAGCTCGTCGTCGGACCGACCGCCGCCGATTCCGGCATCACCGCCACGATCGCCACGGCATCGATCGACACCGGCAACGCGGACCGCGACGCCCACGTGCGCGGTGCGGAGCTCCTCGACGTCGAGCGCCGCCCGACGATGATCTACCGGTCGACGGAGGTGCGGGGCGACGGCGACACGTGGACCGTCGACGGTGAGCTGACGATCGGCGACGTCACCCGGCCGCTGACCCTCGCCGTCGAGCTCGGGGGTGTCGAGGCGTTCTTCGACGGCACCCGTCACGCCGGGTTCGAGGCCACCGGCGAGATCCGCCGGAAGGACTTCGACCTCGGCTTCGGCCCCCTCGGCGGCATGCTCGGCGACGTCGTGAAGTTCGAGCTCGACCTCGAGTTCATCGAGCCGGGCTGAGCCCCCCATCCCGGCTGGCCGGCGGCGGCCGGTCCGCCGGGACGACCGGGGGCGGTGCACCGGTCACGGGTCGCGCTGGCGGTGCGTCACCGGCCGCTCGGGGAGGAACTGGCCCGCTTGTTGATGGCGGAACGGGGAGAACAAGTCCGACGCCACGAACCGGTCTCGGATCTCGGAGAGCGTCTGCTGGTCGGGGCGGTACTTCACGTTGAAGTAGGCCTCCTGGTAGACGAGCTTGTTGTCCACGCCCATGTCCGAGACCGCCGATGCCATCTCCTCGATCATCGCCCCGTTGCCCACGAGGTAGTACCGCTTGCCGCCGAGGGTCGCCAGGCTGGGCGGCACCGA
>JBBJOU010000090.1:0-7656 GCA_037724305.1 Acidimicrobiales bacterium | reverse complement strand
GCCAGGCGAGCTCGGCGCGGGCGGCGGCGCCGGTGGCGACGATGCGGGCGGGGTCGCCCGGCCGGCGGGGGCCGAGGACGGGGTCGACGTCGATGCCGGTGACCCGGGCGATGGCGGCGAAGACCTCGAGGACCGATGCACCGGTGCCGGTGGCGATGTTGTAGGCGGGGCGGAGGGGCGCGCCGTCGGCCAGGCGGCGACAGGCGGCGACATGGCCCTCGGCAAGGTCGCCCACGTGGATGTAGTCGCGCACGCACGAGCCGTCCGGGGTGTCGTAGTCGGTGCCGTGCACGACCGGACGCTCGCCGGCCTCCAGGGCCCGGAACACCTTGGGGAACAGGTTGTGGGCGCTGGCGTCGTAGCGGTCGTCGTGGCCGGAGCCGACGACGTTGAAGTAGCGCAGCGACGTGTGGGCGAGGCCGTGGGCCCGGGCGGCGTCGGCCACCAGCCACTCACCGATGAGCTTGGTCTCGCCGTAGGGGCTCTCCGGGCCGACGGGCGTCGACTCCTCGACACTCGCGATCATCGGCGTTCCGTAGACCGATGAGCTCGACGAGAACACCAGTCGACCCACGCCGGCGGCGGCCATGACCTCGAGCAGCACGCGGGTGCCCTCGACGTTCACCCGGTAGAAGGCGAGCGGCTCGTCGACCGACACGCCGGCGTACTTCAGTCCGGCCAGGTGGACCACGCCGGTGATGTCGTGGTCGGCGAGGACCCTCGCCACCACCGCCGGGTCGGTGACGGAGCCGACGACGATCGGCACACCGTCGTCGACGAACGTGACGAAGCCGCTGGAGAGGTCGTCGAGGATCACCACGTCGAGACCGGCGGCGCGCAGCGACCGGGCCACATGGGAGCCGATGTAGCCGGCGCCGCCGGTGACCAACCACCGCCCCGTGCTCACGGTGCCGATCCGGGCACCCGGGCGCCGATGAGGGCGGCGCCGCGGGGCACCACCACGCCGTCGCCGAGCACGGTGTCGGCCTCGAGAGTGGCGCCTTCGCCCACGGTGGCGCCGGGGCCCACGATCGAGTCGAGCACGGTCGCCCCGGCGCCGACCACCGCGCCCGGCAGCACCGCCGAGCGGTGCACCACGGCGCCGGCACCGATGCGGGCGCCGGTCATGACCACCGCCCGGTCCAGCGCCGCCGACACCTCGACGTCGGCGTCGGGCGCCACCGCCGTGGGCACCGGTCCGTCCCGACGACCGTCGACGTAGTCGAGCATCGCCTGCAGGTAGAGCGCCGGTGTGCCGGTGTCGATCCAGTAGGCGTCGCCGTCGGGCTGCGCGTAGAGGGTGCCGTCGGCGACCATGGCGGGGAACACCTCGCGCTCGACCGACACCTTGCGGCCGGCCTCGATGCGCTCGAGCACCGAGGGCTCAAGCACGTAGGTGCCGGCGTTGATGAGGTCGGTGGGGGCCTCGCCGGGCGGCGGCTTCTCCACGAAGGCGAGCACGCGACCGTCCGCCGTGGTGGGCACGACACCGAAGGCGGACGGGTCCTCGACCCGGTGGAGGGCGATGGTGGCTTCCGCCCCGGCCGCCCCATGGGCGGCGACGAGGGCCCCGACGTCGAGGTCGGTGAGGACGTCGCCGTTGACCACCAGGAAGGCCTCGGCCACGCCGGCCTGGCGGGCGGCGAACCCGATGGCGCCGGCGGTGTCGAGGGGCTCGGGCTCGACGGCGTAGGTGAGGCGCACGCCGGCACAGGTGCCGCCCGGGTAGGCCTCCCGGAACGAGTCGGGCCGGTAGCCGAGGGCGAGGACGGCCTCGTCGACGCCGTGGCGGGCGAGGCCGGCGAGCACCCACTCGAGCATGGGGCGGTCGACCACCGGGAGCATCTGCTTCGGGGTGGCCAGGGTGAGCGGGCGCAGCCGGGTGCCGAAGCCGCCCACGAGCACCACGGCCCGCACCGCTCAGCCGCCGGCGGTCGTGGTGGTGGCCTCGTCCTCGTCGGCGGTCGTCGTGGTGGCATCGTCGTCCTCGCCGTCCTCGACCACCGTGGTGGTGGACGAACCTTCATCGTGGTCATCACCGTCGTCGGGGTCATCGTCACCGGCGGCCGGGTCGGTCCCGTCGGCCGGCTCGGAGTCGTCGCCGCCCAGGTCGGGGGCCTCGAGCACGTCGGTCAGGCCCTCGAGGCTGGCGATGATGCCGGGCCGAGCCGGGACCGCGTCGCCGTCGGGGAGGAAGGCGATGGTGTAGGCCTCGAGGTCCTGGCGGAAGCGGACCGAGCCGAAGTCCTCGGTGATGAGCTCGTTCGGGTCCTCGGACTCGGCGTCCCGGGCGTCGTTCCACTTGGCGATCACCAGGCGGCCCGGCTGGTCGCCGCACATGGTCTCACCCTCCTCCCACACCTCGCCGTCGGGGAAGGTCAACGAGTCGTTGTCCATCTCCAGGCCGATCTGGGTGAGGAGGATGCCCAGGGTGGCGTTGCTCCCGCCGGCGGAGTCGATGAACGGGTGGATGTGGATCACGCTGTCCTCGTGGGTGTGGATGCCGAGGGCGTCCTCGCCCACGTCCGCGGGCCCCGGCTCGGCGCGCACGAAGGTGTCGCACAGGTAGAACCCGTAGGCGGCGTGCCAGTGGTCGAAGTCCTCGGGGTTGGATGCCTGCGAGGTGGGCTCGGCGTTGGCCGGGCGGTTCTCGCGGGCGTAGGCGACGAGGCCGACGCCGAGCGCCACGACCACCACCATGATGATGGGGAAGCCCAGGTTGCGGCGCTGGCCCGGCCGCCGGTTGCCGCCGGCACGCGCCGCCCGAGCGACCTTCTTCGCCGACGACGCCTTACCCATGCTGTGTTGCCTCCTGCGCTGCGAGGCCGCGCCTGACCAGGCGCGGCGGGGCCCGATCGCTCATCGGGCTCGGCCCACGCTAGCGGCGGGCATCCCTCGCGGAGCAGGCGGCCCGGCGCCACGCCGCCACGGTGCGCGCCGCGATCGGCCCCGGCGCGAACGCCTCGGCGCGGGCCCGGCCGGCCACCACCAGTCGATGGCGATGCGCGGGATCGGCGAGGAGACGCGCCATCGCCGCCGCCCAGGCGGGAGGGTCGTCGGGCGGGAGGAGCAGGGCGCCGCCGCCGGCCACCTCGGGCAGCGCGGTGGCGTCGGCGACCACCGCCGGCACGCCCCGGGCCATGGCCTCGATCACCGGGAGGCCGAACCCCTCGTAGCGCGACGGGAAGCACAGCGCGGTGGCGCCGGCGTAGAGAGCGTCGAGCGTGGCCGCCGGGACGCGGCCGGTGCGCCGCACCCGGTGGCCCACCCCGGCGGCGGCCACGGCGGCGTCCACGTCGCGCTCGAACGGACCGGCGCCGCCGGCGAAGACCAGCAGCGCCTCGGGGTGATCGACGAGGAGGCGGGCCAGGGCGGCGACCAGGGTGGCATGGCCCTTGTGGGGATAGGTGATGGCCGGGAGCAGGAACCACGGCCCGTCGAGCTCATAGCGGGCACGCACCGCGGCGGTGACGGCGGCGTCGACCGCCGGGGGCGGCGCCACCGCGGTGGGCAGCACCTCGACGGCGGCCCGCTCGAGCCCGAAGCGGGCGGCGACGTCGTCGGCCACCCACGCCGAGACGGTCGCCACCACCTCGGCGGCCCGCACCGACGGCCCCACCCGGGCGCGGAGGAAGGCCCGGCGGGCGGGCGCGAAGTGCTCGGGGTGGTCGAAGGGCTGGAGGTCGTGCACCAGGAGCAGGCGGCGGGCACCGGCGAGACGACTGGCGACCGGCATGGTGCCGCCCAGGTGCACGGCGAGGTCGGGGCCGGCCCGGTGCACGGCGGCGTTCAACCACGTCGCCTCGGCCGCCACCCGGGCCGGGCGCGACCGCCCGACGGGCCCGCGCGCCACATCGCCGGCGTCGGCCAGCCATGGGTGCGCCTCGAGCACGCGAGGACCGCTGAAGGTGGTGAGGCGGAGGCCGGCGGGCGCGTGGTCGGCGACGGCGCGCAGGAGGTTGACGGCGTAGGTCTCGCTACCGCCGACCTCACCGGGTACCAGCCACGTCAGGTTCACGCCGACGTGCAGGTCGCCACCCTCAGCCACCGTCGGCGACCTCGGCGTAGGCGGCCACGTGGGCTTCGGCACACGCCGCCCACGTGCAGGCCGCGGCTCGCGCCCGTCCTCGCTCGGCGAGGGCGCGGGCTTCGGTCGGGTCGCCGAGCACGCCGGCCATGGCGTCGGCGATGGAGGCGACATCGAGCGGGTCGACCAGCACGGCCGCACCGCCGGCGACCTCCTCGGTGGCCGTGCCCCGACTGGTGAGCACCGGCGCCCCCACCGCCATGGCTTCCAGCACGGGGAGGCCGAACCCCTCCCGCACGCTCGGGTAGGCCACCAGGGCGGCGCCGGCCATCAGGGCGTCGAGCTCGGCGCGCGACACGAAACCGAGCGCCCGGGCCCGGTCCTCGATGCCGGCGAGCAGGTCCGGGGCCGACTCGTGCCAACCGGCGGGCCCGACGAGCACCAGCTCGGCGTCAGGGTCATCGAGGCGCCGGAACGCCTCGACCAGCCGGCGCAGGTTCTTGCGGGGCTCGACGGTGCCGGCGAACAGGACGTAGGGCTGCTCCAAGCGGTGGCGCCGGCGGACGGCGGTCACCGCCCCGGGCGCCAGCACCGGCACCGCGACCCCCCACGGGATGACCCGCAGCCGGTCCCGGCCGATGCCGGCGGCCACGCACTCCGCCGCCGTCGCCGCCGACGGCACCAGCACGAGGCGGGCGTGGGCCCGGGTGAGCTCGAGCCCCCGGCGGAAGAACCGGTGACCGTGGCGGGTGGCGTGGGACCGGTCGGCGAGGAAGGCCAGGTCGTGCACCGTGACCACCAGCGGCGCCCGGCTGGCGGGGACCGCCACCGCGGTGGCATGCACGAGATCGACCGCACCCGTGGCCCGCTCGACGAGCGGCCGGCGCAGCGGGTCGGGAAGGTGCCAGGCCTCGTACAGGGCCGGGCGGGGCAGGGCGAGGTGGGCGACCGGGACGGGCACCGTCCACGCCGCCGGTGGCGCCTCGCCGTGGCGGGCGGCGACGCCGACCACCTCCAGGTCGGACGCCACGCCGGGCAGGGCTCGCAGCAGGCCGAGGACGGCATGGGCGGTGCCGCCCGGCACCCGGTGCCAGCTCTGCTCGACCGTCACCGCCACCCGCATGGTGAGCCAGGACCCTACCGAGCCCATCAGGACCGAGGTCGTAGAGTGGCGGGCCGTGCTCATTCGCGCTCCCGCCCCTGCGCCCCGGTCGGCGCCGCCGGTTGCGCCATGAAGGTGCTGGTCACTGGCAGCGCCGGGCTCATCGGCTCGGAGGCGGTCGAGTACTTCGACCGCCTCGGCTTCGCCGTCGACGGCATCGACAACAACGCCCGGGCCGACTTCTTCGGCCCCCGGGGCGACACCACCTGGAACCGTCGCCGACTGGAGGAGGGGTGCGCGCACTACACGCACCTCGACCTCGACATCCGGGACCGGGATGGCATCGACGTCGCGTTCCGGCGGGGCGGGTACGAGCTGGTGGTCCACGCCGCCGCCCAGCCCAGTCACGATCTCGCCGCCAGCCGCCCCTTCGACGACTTCGACACCAACGCCGTCGGCACCCTCAACCTGCTGGAGGCGTGCCGGCGCCACACCCCGGGCGCGGTGTTCGTCTTCATCAGCACCAACAAGGTCTATGGCGACAACCCCAACCGGCTCCCGCTGGTCGAGGAGGAGACCCGGTACGACTTCGCGGCGGCGGAGCACGCCGACGGCATCGACGAGACCCTCTCGGTGGAGGGCTGCCTGCACTCGCTGTTCGGCGCCTCGAAGCTGGCCGCCGACGTCCTCACCCAGGAGTACGGCCGCTACTTCGGGATGCGCACGGGCGTGTTCCGGGGCGGGTGCCTGACCGGCCCTCACCACTCGGGCGTGGAGCTCCACGGGTTCCTCAGCTACCTCGCCGCCCAAGCCGTCGCCGAGGCGCACTACACGATCTTCGGCCACAAGGGCAAGCAGGTCCGCGACCAGATCCACAGCCACGATGTCATCAGCGCCGTCTGGTCGTTCGCTCAGAATCCTCGCCCTGGCGAGGTCTACAACCTCGGCGGGGGCAAGGCGAACGCCGCCTCGCTGCTCGAGTGCATCGAGCTGATCGCCGAGGTCAGCGGGGGGCGGCGGCCGGTCCTGACCTACGTCGACGAACCCCGCGTCGGCGACCACATCTGCTACTACACGGACATGGCGAAGTTCCGGGCCCATCACCCCGGGTGGGCTCCGGCCTACGACCTCGCCGCCATCGTCGAGCAGGTCGTCGGCGCCGTGCTGGCCGGTCCCGGCTGAGACGGCGACCCGCCCGCATGCGCGTCGCCATCCTCAATCAGTTCTACGCCCCGGACCTCTCCCCCACCGCCCACCTGGCGGCGTCGCTCGCCACCCATCGGGTCGCCCGGGGCGACGAGGTCACGGTGGTGGCCGGCGCCGGTGACTACACCGGTCGCGGCCCCGACCGCGGGGGGCGCACCGCCGCGCGCCGGCGGGGGCGCCGTGGTCGCGGTGACGGTGGCCCCCGTGTGCTGCGGGTGTGGAACCCGGGCCTGGGGCGGGTCCGCGTGGCGGCCCGGCTGCTCGACTACCTGGCCTTCTCCGCCGGCGCGCTCGCCCGCGTCCTGGCCCTGCCCCGCCAGGACGTCGTGGTGGTCATGACCACGCCGCCGTTCCTGGTGGTGGCGGCGGTGGCCCACAAGCTCCTGCGGGGGCGCGGTCGCCCCTGCGGGGTCGTGCTGTGGAGCATGGACTGCTACCCCGACGCCGCCGAGCGCTACGGCACCATCCGTCCCGGCGGTCTCGCCAGCCGGTCCCTGCGGGCGCTCAACCGCTGGAGCTACCGCCACCTCGACGACGTGGTGTGCCTCGACGACGCCATGGTCGACCTCCTCCGCTCCCAGTACGCCCCCGCCGCCGGCGACTCGCCCCGGTTCACCGTGATCCCGAACTGGGAGCCGCTCTCGCTGTTCCCCCCGACCTCGGGCGCGCCGCCGGCGTGGGCGGGCTACACCGCCGACCCCCTCCTGACCGATCGCTTCGTCGTCCTCTACCAGGGCAACCTCGGCTACGGGCACCCCTATGCCACCGTGCTCGGCGCCGCCGCCCGCCTCGAAGCCGACGGCGACGCCGTGGGCTGGCTGTTCATGGGCGGCGGCGCCCGCTGGGACGCGCTCGGCGCCGAGGCGCGGGCGGCGGGCCTGCGCCACCTCGTGCGCCACGGCTACCTCCCCAAGGCCGAGATCACCGAGGTCCTCGCGGGGGCGGGCGCCTCGCTCATCATCCTCGACGCGCACGCCCTCGGCGTGATGAGCCCGTCGAAGCTGCACTCGAGCCTGGCCACCGGTCGCCCGATCCTCTACGTGGGCCCGCAGGGCAGCAACGTCGACGACGCCATCGAGCGCTTCGGCTGTGGCGTGTCCCTGCGCGAGGGCGACGTCGACGGCCTCGTCGCCGCCGTCCGCCGCCTGCGCGACGACCCCGGCTGGGCAGCCGACGTGAGCGCCCGCGCCCGCACCGCCTTCGAGACGGCCTACTGCGACGCCACCACCCTGCCGGCCTTCGACGCCATCATCGAACGCCGGCCCTGAGCCGGCGACCAACGCCCCCCGACTGAACGGTTCCGGGGTGCACAGGACCACCG
>JBBJOU010000089.1:0-7685 GCA_037724305.1 Acidimicrobiales bacterium | reverse complement strand
GCGTAGCGCTCGAACAGGGCGTGCTCGGTCTCGGCGTCGAGGGCGGCGGTGGGCTCGTCGAGCACCAGCACCAGCGGCCGGTCGCGCATGAAGCCGCGGGCCAGGGCGATCTTCTGCCACTGCCCGAAGCTGACCTCGACGCCGTCGGGCCAGGTCGGGCCGAGCTGGGTGTCGAGCCCGGACCGCAGGTGTTCGACGACGTCCTCGGCGCCGGCCCGGACGACGGCGACGGTCACGGCGGCGGCGTCGTCGAGGCGGGCCACATCGCCGAGGCCGACGCTCTCGCGGGCGTGCAGCTCGAAGCGGAAGAAGTCCTGGAACGCACCGGCCAGGCGGGCCCGCCAGGCGTCCGCCGGGATCGCGGCGAGGTCCACCCCGTCGACGAGGATGCGCCCGCTGGTCGGCTCGTACAGCTTGGCCAGCAGCTTCACCAACGTCGTCTTGCCGGCCCCGTTCTCGCCCACCACGGCGACCACCGCACCGGCGGGGAGGGTGAACGAGACGCCGTCGAGCACCAGCCGCTCCGTGCCGGGGTAGGCGAACGACACGTCCTCGAACGTGATGCCCTCGGTGAGCCGATCGGGCGCGCCCTGGTCGGCGAGCGGCTCCAGCGCGGCGGCGTAGTCCTCCAGCCAGGCCAGGCGACGCGACCCGTCCATCCAGATGCCCCGGAGGAAGCCGATCTCGCCGACGGTGGCACCGATGTAGGACGACAGGCGGGCGCCGGCGGCCAACACCAGCAGCACGTCGGCGGGGGGCGCATCGAGCCCGGACGCCACGAACACCACACCGCCGACGTAGGCCGACCCGAACACGGCCCAGGACAGGGCGTTCCACAGGGCCGACCGCCACCGGGCGGCCGCCACCGGCCCATACCACTGCTCCCAGGCGGTCCGCCGGTCGGCCGCCAGGCGAGCCCCGATCCCGGTGACGCGCACCTCCTTGCCCGGGGGTGCGGTGGTGGCCGTTGCGAACAGGTGCTTGGCCAGACGACGTGACGGCGCACCGCGCTCCTCGGCCGCTCGCTCCACCGCCGGCCGCCACGCCGATGTCAACGCCGTCGGGAAGGCGAACAGGGCGATGGCCAGCAGCGCGGGGTGGATCGACGCCAGCAGCGCCACGGTGACGCCGAGGCGAAGGAACCAGCCGGCGGTCGAGAAGACCGACATGTACATGTGGTCGAGGACGAAGGTGTGGTCGCGCAGCACCGACAGGCGGTCGAGCAGGTCGGGCCGCTCCTGGTGGGCGATGGTCACGACCGACGCCTGCAGCCGGGCCACATGGGACTCGAGCACGATGGTGACCTTGTCCCGGAAGCGGCGCTGCACGCGGACCGACACCGTGCGCAGGAACCACGTCGCCACCGTCGACAGCGCCAACCCGAGCGCGGCCAGCACCACCAGGCCGCGGTCGTCCTCCAGCACGCCCTCGCCGAGCAGCTTCAACCACAGCGCCAGGAGGGCGTCGGGAAGGGCCGCCGCCAGCGACAGGGCGACGGCCGCCGCCATGAGGCGGGGCTCGTGCCGGTAGCCCAGCTTGCACAGTCGCCACATCGACGACAGCGCCGGGGGCAGCTCGTCGTCGCCCGAAGGGCGGCCGCTACGCGAGGACATCGAGCTCGAGGCCTTCCTCGTCGGGGTCGGCGGCGACGCCGGTGGCAAAGCGTCGGGCCTGCAGCTCGAACATCGTGTGGTACCGGCCACCGGCCGCCATCAGCTCGTCGTGGGTGCCCAGCTCGACCATACGACCGTGCTCCAGCACGCAGATCCGATCGGCCTGGCGGACCGTCGAGAAGCGGTGGGAGATGAGGATCGTCGTGCAGTGGCGGGTGGCGGCGAGGAGCCGGGAGAAGATCTCGGCCTCGCCCCGGACGTCGAGCTGGGCGGTGGGCTCGTCGAGCAGGACCACGCCGGCGCCGAGGCGCACGGCGCAGAGCGCCCGGGCCAACGCCACCCGCTGCCACTGGCCGCCCGACAGGTCGGTGCCGCCCTCGTAGCCCTTGGCCAGCGGCGTCCCGAGGTCGGCCAGACCGGCGGCGCCGGCGTCGGCCAGGGCCGCCAGGACGGTGTTGTCGGGTGCGCCGTTCGGCGCGACGTTGTCCCGCAGCGACAGCTCGAAGCGGATGAAGTCCTGGAACACCGCCGCCAGGCGGGCCCGCCATGCGTCGATGTCGAGGTCGCGGAGGTCGACGCCGTCGACCTCGACGGCGCCCTCCTGGGGGTCGTAGAGCCGGCACAGGAGCTTGGCCAGGGTGGTCTTGCCGGCGCCGTTCTGGCCGACGATGGCCAAGGACGACCCGGCCGCGATGGTGAGATCGAAGCCGTCCAGGATCGGGTTGTCCGCCTCGGCCGGATAGGCGAAGGACACGTCGCGGAACCGGATCTCCCGGGCGGGCATCCCGTCAGCACCGGCACCGCCCGACGCGAGCGCCCCGGCCGGCGCCATGGCGGGCTTGACCCGCAGGGTGGCGGCGACGGGGGCGGCGGCGCCGTCGAGGGCCCAGTTGAGGCCGCCGAAGGCGATCAGGGCGGTCCCCACCGCCGCCTGGGCGAACACGACGGTGCGACCGAGGTCGATCCGCCCGTCGGCGGCGGCGTCGGCCAGCGACCAGAACACGGCGACGTTGGCGCCACCGACCAGGGCCAGGCTGGCGAGGACCGACCGCTCCCGCAGCCGGGTGGCCCGGTACTGGAGCTGGTGGAGCAGGGTACGGCGGCTGACGAAGCGTTCGAGCGTCCAGCCGGCCAGGCCGAACAGGCGCAGCTCCTTGGCCGCCGGCGGGTCGACCGCGAGGCGGTAGGCGTAGTCGGCGTCGCGCTGGGCGCTGCGCACCTCCTCGGTCTGGCGGTCCCGCCAGACGGCGCTCTCCTTCAGCAGCCAGTGAGTGGCCAGCCAGGCGCCGCCCAGCACCAGCGGCGCCCACCAGGCGTAGGCGGCGAGGACCACGGCCGAGGCGACACCGGCCACCATCTGCACCAAGCCGCCGGCGATGAAGTCCATGGCCATCGACAGCGGCGGGGCCGTCATCCCGGTGTCGAACTCCCGGGCCACCGTCAGGTCCGCGCTCAGCTCGGGGTCCTCGAGGTGGCCCATGCCGGGCGGTTCGACGCAGGCATCGGTCAACAGGTCGTACAGCCACGCCGAGGTGCGATCGCCAAGGTTGTAGCCCACCGCCACCTGGATCGGGACGAGCACCTGGAGGAGCACGAAGACGACGCCGACGGTCGCCAGCGGACCGCCGAGGGCGTCGCCGCCCTGGACGGCGGCGACGAGGACGCCCATGGCGACGGCGAAGCCAGCGGGCAGCAGCCCGAGCACGAGCACGAGGGCCCACCAGGCGACCGCCAGCGGCCGGTCGGCCCGGGACAGGGCACCGAAGAACCGCCACTCCTGTCGTGCCCGGAGCCGAGCCCGCACCCGCATCCTCCTCACCGGTCGGCGTGCCGGCGCCGTGGCGGCGAGCGGCACCGGACCCATCGTCGCACGTCGCGCCGCCACCCCCGGTCGGGTTCGGCGGACCGCGCCGACCGAGACGGTCGGTTCCGGGTGGCAGGCTGCGACGCGTGGATGCCGCAGCGCGCTGGGCGGACCTGGTGCGCGACCGGATGGCCGAGGTGGGACGGCTCCGAACCGGCGGCAGCACCCCCAGCGCCGCGGCGTGGAGGGCGCGCCAGCGGCGCTTCGCCGCTGAGCTGGCGACGCCCGGCGCCGGGCGCGACCCCTTCCTGAGCCGAGTCCGCCGGGCGACGTCGTCGTCCAGCACCGTGATCGACGTCGGTGCCGGCCCTGGGCGCCACGCCGTGCCGCTCGCCCGGCGGGTGCGCTCCGTGACCGCCGTCGACCCCAGCGCCAAGACGCTCGCCCATCTCCGCCGCCGAGCGCGCGCGGAGTCGATCACCAACATCGCCTGTGTCACCGGGCGGTGGGAGGACGTCGACGTCGACATCGCCGACGTGGTGCTGTCGGCGTTCGTGGTGACGCTGATCGAGGACGCCCCGATGTTCATCGCCAAGCTCGACCGCTGCGCCCGCCGGCGAGTGTTCCTCTACCTGAGCGCCTTCAGCGCCGACGCCCTCCACGACCCGTTCTGGCGCCACTTCCACGGTACGCCCCGCGTACCGGCACCGACCTACCTCGACGCCTTGGCGGTGGTGCGCGACCTCGGCATCGACCCGACGGTAGACATCGTCGAGATCCCGGACCGCCGCCGCTTCACCACCGTCGCCGAGGCCGCCGAGGAGTACCGCGACCACCTGGTGCTCCCCGACACGCCCGCCGTCCGCCGCGAGCTCGAGCGCCTCCTGTCGTCGTGGTTGGTGCGCCGCGACGGTGCGCTCGCGGCGCCGCTGCGCGCCGTGCCGGCGGCCGTCATCAGCTGGTCCCCGCAGGGTCCCCGCACGGCTTGACGAGGCGGGATCGGGGCCCCGGTCAGGCGATCCTCGGCGGGCGCGCCCAGGGCCGCTGCGCCCGAAGCGAACGCCCCGACGCGACCAGGATGGCGGCGATGGCCGCGGCCACGGCCGTCGGCACCACCCACGTGGACGCGAACCGCACCTCCGACGCCATCGGATCGTCGGCGAGGGCTGGCGAGTACACGTAGACCAGCGCCAGCCCGGCGCCGTGGACGGCGACGGCGACCGCCAGTCTCGACCGCCACACCAGCCCCGCCACCGGCAGGGCGACGGCCATGTACCAGGCGGGCACGTAGACGCTGGCGAGCAGGTAGGCCAGGAGGGCGGCGACGACGGTGGGCGCCGGCGACGACCGCTGGACGACGGCGGCGACGACCGCGACCGCCAGCACCGCGACCAGGAGCATGGCGAGCAGCCCGACGACCTGCCTCGCATCGGCGCCGGCCTGGGAGCCGGACACCCCGTCGGTGGCCAACTCGCCCGTGAGCAGCTGGCGGGGCTGGGCCCACAACGACGACCGGCTCTGGTGCAGCGCCGCCTCCCGCAACGGCTGGAGGGCCCGGGCCCCGCCGACAGCGGCGTAACCGGCGACGACGAGGGAGCCGGCGAACGCCCCTGCCTTCAGCGCTGCCCGCCACCCGTTGTGCACGAGCATCCACACCAGCAGGGCGGCGAGGGGCAGCAGGACGAACAGCTTGATCAGCGCACCGACGGCGAGCACGGCGGCGGCCGCCACCGGCCGCCGGCGAGCGAGGGCGACGGCACCGAGCACCACGAGCCCCAGCAGCACGTCGACGTGGCCCTCGTTGACGCCCTTGGCGAGCAGCGCCGGGTTGAGGCCGACGAACACCATCGCCGCCGTGCCGCCCCCGAGGCGACGGACCAGGAACAGCGACGCCACGACGGCGGCGGCCGCGAGTCCCTGGAAGGCGATCCGGGCTGCCGTCGGCGACCCCCCGCTCGACGCCGCCACCGCCGTCTCGACGGCGGTGAACGCCGGCCCGTAGGCGCTGGCGCCGTCGCGGAACGGTTCCGCCACGAGCCCCAACGCCGGATCGTCGGGGAAGGCGTTCGGCTCGGCGACGTAGGGATTGGCGTGGTGGACGGCCACGATCCGGCCCTGCATGGCGTAGAGGTAGACGTCACGGGAGTGCAAGGGGGGTACGGCGACGGCCAGCACGAGGAGCACGCCGGCGGTGGCGGCGACGGCGCGGGCGCTCGGCGTCCGGCCCCGGTGGGCGAGCCCGAGCAACGCGGCGTAGCCGACGAGGGCGACGACGAGCGGGACGACCCGCCAGGCGAGGACGGCGGACTGCGCCGCCAGCAGGTAGACCGCGGTCCCGGCGACCGTCACCGCCAGGGCGGTGGTCGTCGCCGCCGGTCGTCGCATCCCGCGACCTGTACCCCGGCGGTCGTGGCGCCACCCGGTGGATCGGCCGGTCAGACCGCCGTCACCCGGTGGAGGCGGCGGGAGCCTGCTCGGTCGTCTCGGGGGTCAGGACCGCGAACAGGCGACGGTCGACCTCCCGGCGCCACAGCGCGCCCCGCACGATGCGGGGCCCCCACTCGGGGCGTTCGTCGGTGAGGGGGGCGATGACGCCGTCGAGCCACTCCTTGCCGTGGCGGGGGTCGGCATCGGCATGCTCCTCGTAGAAGGGAAGGGCGTCGGCGGGCGCCCCGGTGCGGACGAGGGCCCGCACCACCTGGCGGCACCGGGGGCCGGCTTGGAGCTCGACCAGCCCGAGGGCACCGAGCATCTCGGGCTGGAGGCGCCGGTTGGTGGCGAGGAGCCCGTTCAACGCCATGCGCTCCAGCGCCTCGGTCGGCAGGTGGGCCCGCTCGATGACCGTCAGGCCAACTGCCTCGACCAGCCGGTCATGGAGGCGGGTGTGCACGGCGTTCACGTCGCCCCGCCCCATCTCGTCCCAGTAGTTGGCACCGAGCACGACCTTGGGCGCCCCGCGAATACCGATCTGGCAGGTGGCGACGAGGTCGTCGAAGCCGCCGTCGGGGCCGCCCTCGACCGCCATGAACGCCACCAGCTCGTCGAAGGAGGCCTCCTCGGCCAGCCAGTCGTACACCGCGTCGTCGCGCCGGCGCACGATGCGGCGCAGGGCGGCGACGGCGTCGGTCGAGCGGAGCTCACCGTCGTCGACAGCGGCGTCGAGATCGGCTTCGAAGTCGGCCTCGAGCCGGGCCTTGATCGCCGCCACCGCGGGGTGGCCCTGGTGGCGCTCCCGACCGCCGGTGACCTCCAGGGGCGCGGTCCACAGATCGTGGATGGTGAGCAGCGTGCGGAAGGCGTCGGCTCGGCTCCGAGGCGCCGCATCGGCGAGCATCTCGAGCGGGATGGCGTCGTCGTCGAGGGCGAGGGCCAAGCGGGTGCTCAGCTGCTTCACGCTGTCAGCCGTGTCGAGATCGTTCACGAGGTCTTCCTACCCGGTCGTCGCGCTGGCAACCAACGCCAGGGCTGGCGGTCGGTCGGTCGGGGCAGACCGCCTCCGTGCCCGAGCAGCAGACCGCCAGCCCCCGTCCGGTCCGCACGGCGCCGTTCGGGCCCGTCACCATCGCCTTCGACGACCGCGTGCTCGAGCCGCGTCCGTGGACCCTCCTGCAGAGCGAGTGGGCGGTGGAGCTGGCGGCGGATGCCCCGGCCGGCCCGGTGCTCGAGCTGTGCGCCGGTGCCGGCCAGATCGGGTTGGTGGTGGCGGTGGCGACGGGCCGGCCGCTGGTCCAGGTCGACTGCAGCGAGGCGGCCGTCGACTTCGCCCGGGCGAACGCCGCGGCGGCGGGACTGGCCGCGTCCGTCGAGATCCGGTGCGCGCCGCTGGAGACGGCCGTCGCCGACGACGAGTACTTCCCGCTCGTCCTCGCCGACCCTCCCTACCTGCCGTCCGCCGGCGTCGGCCGGTTCCCCGACGACCCGCCGCTCGCCGTCGACGGCGGCCCTGACGGCCTCGACCTGGTGCGGGCCTGCCTCACCGTCGCCGGGCGTCACCTCGCCGCCGGCGGCTTCGTGCTGCTCCAGGTGGCGGGCCCGGCCCAAGCCCGGGCGGTTGTCGACGTCACCGCCGAAGCCGACGCCGTGCTCGGTGTCCTCGACGTCCGCGTCGTCGACGACGACCGGGCCGTGGTGCTTCTCGCCGGCTCGCCGCTGGCGACCTGAGCAGGACGACGCATGGCGTACCACGTGAGGAATCGGCAAGGCGCTTGCATCGTGCGCCGCGCCTCGAGGAGATCGCCGCCGTGCTCGCAGAGCTCGACGGACCGGTG
>JBBJOU010000088.1:0-7792 GCA_037724305.1 Acidimicrobiales bacterium | reverse complement strand
CCCACGACAAGCTGCGGGAGACGCTGCTCAGCCGGCTCGCCACCGCCGAGTGCATGGACCTCCACCGCCGGGCGGCCGAGCGGATCGAGGCGACCGACGCCGAGCGGGTGTTCGAGCTGGCGTACCACTTCGACGCCGCCGGCGAGGGCGAGCGAGCCCTCCCGTACGCCCTGCGCTCCGCCGACCTGGCCCGCAGCCGCCACTCCCTCGACGTGGCCGTCGCCCAGTACCGCATCGCCGAACGGGCGGCCGCCACCCCCCGCCCCCCGGACACGGCGAGCGGGGCGGACACCGTCTTGCAGGCCCGCATCGCCGAGGGCCTGGGCGACGTCCTGACCCTGCAGGGGGACTACGCCGAGGCCAGTCGCCTCCTCGAACACGCCCTGTCGTTGACCACCGACGCCGTGGCGCGGGCGGTGCTCGACGGCAAGCTCGGCGATGTCGCCTTCAAGACCGGCGACCAGGACCGCGCCCGCCGGTACCTCGAGGGGGCCCTGGGTGACCTCGGGCGTCGCGTGCCCCGGAGCGGCCTGGCCCAGGTCCTCGCTG
The DNA here is from genome assembly GCA_037724305.1 of Acidimicrobiales bacterium. Taxonomy (GTDB): domain Bacteria; phylum Actinomycetota; class Acidimicrobiia; order Acidimicrobiales; family JACDCH01; genus JBBJOU01. The sequence continues at coordinate 7,243 of JBBJOU010000088.1, read as the reverse complement.
CGCTCAAGGAGGTCGTCGTCCAGGGGCTGCACACCGTGCTGCCCCGCCTCTTCGTGGCCCGTCGTTCCTGCGAGGGCGCCGAGCGCGAGTTCCTCGCCATCCGCCTGTACAGCCGCCTCGCCTACGTGTACTGGTTCAGCGCCGGCAAGGTCCCCTGCGCCTGGGCCCACCTCCGGGAGATGAACCTGGCCGAGCGCTACCCGCCCACGCCCGAGCTGGCCCAGGCCTACTCCGAGCACGCGCCGGTGATGACGATGGCGCCCTGGTACTCCCGCGGCATCGCCTACGCCCATCGTTCGTTCGCGATCCGCCGGGAACTGGGCGACGTGTGGGGCCAGGGCCAGTCGCTGAACTTCGCCGGCGTGGTGCGCTACGCCTCGTCGCGCTACCGCGAGTGCATCGAGCAGTGCCAGGAGTCGGTCCGCCTCCTGGAGCGGACCGGCGACCGGTGGGAGCAGAACACCGCCACCTGGCACCTGGTCTTCAGCCACTACCGCCTCGGCGAGCTGGGCACCGCCGTCGAGCTCGCTCGCGACCTCTACGCCACCGCCACCGCCATCGGCGATCACACCGCCAGCGGGGTGGTGCTCAGCGGGTGGGCGCGGGCGGCCTCGGGCCGGGTGCCCGAGGCGTTCGTGGCCGCCGAGCTGGCGCGTGACAACGGCGACGCCCAGACCGCCGCCGAGGTCCACCTCGCCGACGGCCTCCGGTTGCTCCACGACGGCGAGCTCGACCGGGCCGTGGAACGCCTGGAGCAGGCGGCGGCGATCGTCGCCGCCGCCGGCCTCCGCCAGGAGTACGTCGCCCCGGTGAAGCCCTGGCTGGTCACCGCCCTCCGGACGCAGCTCGAGGCCGGCGACGTCCACGCGCCGCGCACCCGGGCCCGACGGCTGCGCCGGGCGGCCCGGATCGCCCGCCAGGCCGACCGGCTGTCGCGGTCGTACCGCAACAACCGGCCCCACGCCCTGCGGGAGCGGGCCCTCGTCGCCAACCTGCGGGGCCGGCCGGCCCGGGCGCAGCGCCTGCTGGCCCGCAGCCTGTCCGTGGCCGAGGACCAGGGAGCCGCCTACGAGGCCGCGCTCACGCGGGAGGCTGCTGCCCGCTTGGCCGCCGCCGCCGGGCGGAGCGGCGCGACCGACGACCTGGCGCTCGCCGTCGCGAACCGGGTCGCCCTCGAACCCGACCACCCCGGTACCGGACCCACGACGGGCACCGCCGAGCGACCCACGCTGTCGTTGGCCGACCGCTTCGAGTCGTTGCTGAGCGTGAGCCGCCGCCTCGGCGCCGCGCCGTCGCCCCCCGCCGTCTACGACGCCGTGCGCGACGCCGCCGTCCTGCTGTTGCGGGGCGACCACTGCGACATCATCGAGCTACACGGCGGCGACCTCACCACCCAGTCCGAGGAGACAGTGGGCGAGCTGAGCCGCAGCCTGGTCGAACAGGCGATCGAGCAGCGCGCCGTCGTGGTCTCCGGCGCCGGTGAGCAGGACGCGGCCGAGAGCCTCCTGCTGGCCGGGCTGACCTCGGTGGTGTGCGCCCCCATCGTCAGCGACGGCGAGGTCATCGCCTGCTTCTACGTCACGAACCGTCACGTCCACGACCTGTTCGGTGCCATCGAGGTCCAGCTCGCCGAGTTCATCGCCACCTTGGCCGGTGCCGCCCTCGAGCACGTGGCCGGCAGCGAGGCCCGGTTCCGGTCACTGGCCCAGCACTCATCGGACGTCATCACCATCGTCGACCGATCGGGCCGGATCACCTACCAGAGCTCGTCGCTCGAGCGGGTCTTCGGCTACCGGCCCGAGGACCTGGTCGGCCAGGAACTGCGGTCGTGGCTGCACCCGGAGGACACCGACCTGCAGGTCGCCCTCGTGTCGCCGCCCACCGCGGACGAGACCGCCCGCCTGGTCCGGGCCCGGATGCGCCACCGCGACGGCAGTTGGCGCGACGTGGAGACGGCCGTGACGCCCATGCACGACGATCCCGGGGTCCGCGGCCACGTGCTGAACACCAGGGACGTGAGCGATCGGGTGGCGCTCGAATCGGAGCTCCGCACCCGGGCCTGGCACGACCCGCTCACCGGCCTGGCCAACCGGGCCCTGTTCACCGACCGGGTCGACGCCGCCCTCGACCACGCTCACGGCCGTCCCGACGACCCCGCCATCGCCGTCGCCTTCCTCGACCTCGACGACTTCAAGTCGATCAACGACACGCTCGGCCACGGCGCCGGCGACCTGTTGCTGACCGGCGTCGGACAGCGGCTGGCGGGCTGCGTGCGCCCCGGTGACACGGTGGCCCGCTTCGGCGGTGACGAGTTCGCCGTGCTGCTGCTCGACGCTGACGAGCGGACGGCGACGGCGGTCGCCGCCCGGATCATCACCGAGCTGGCGCAACCGTTCCGCATCCTCGACCACGAGGTGCACGCCCGGGCCAGCATCGGGCTGGCCCTCCTCGGCGGTACCGAGACGGCTGACGACCTGTTGAGCGCGGCCGACATGGCCATGTACGCGGCCAAGGCCCGGGGCAAGGGTCACTACGAGGTGTTCGAGCCGGAGATGCGCGACGTCGCCGTCGAGCGCTCCGGCCTGCGCAACGACCTCGAGTGGGCGCTGCCCCGCGACGAGCTCGTCATCTGCTACCAGCCGGTGTTCGACGTCCTCACCGGCGCGCTGCGGGGGTTCGAGGCGCTGCTGCGGTGGGACCACCCCACGCGCGGCCTGCTGGGCCCGGGCGAGTTCATCGATCTCGCCGAGCGCAGCGGGCTGATCGTCCCGATCGGCGGCTGGGTGCTGCGCCGGGCCTGCGCGCAGGCCGCCACCTGGCGGCGCACCCACGGCCGCGACCTCACCATGGCGGTGAACGTGTCCGCCCGCCAGCTCCAGGACCCCGGTTTGGTCGACGAGATCGTCACCGCCCTGCAGGAAGCGGCGCTCGACCCCGACGCCCTCGTGCTCGAGATCACCGAGAGCGCGACCGTGGAGGACACCGAAGGCGCCATCGCCCGGCTCGCCGAGCTCAAGGGGCTGGGGGTCGGGCTCGCCATCGACGACTTCGGCACCGGGTTCTCGTCGCTCAGCTACCTGCGCCGGTTCCCGGTCGACCAGCTCAAGGTCGATCGCTCCTTCGTGGCCGGGGTGACCACCAACGCCGAGGACCTCGCCATCGTCGCCAGCGTCGTCAACCTCGCCCACGCGCTCGACATCTGCGTGGTGGCCGAAGGGGTGGAGACGCTGGCCCAACTGGAGAAGTTGTGCGAGATGGGGTGCGACCTGGCGCAGGGCTTCAACTGGCTGCGCCCCGTCGACGCCATCAGCATGGACGGCTGGCTGCACAGCCTCTACCGCCTCCCGGCGGCCACCCGGCCCGGCGGCGAGGTGCGCGTCCTGCTGGTCGACGACCAGGAGGGGGTCCGGGCCACCCTGCGCATCGCCCTCGACGTCGACGACGAGCACGGCTTCACGGTCGTGGGCGAGGCGGCGGGCGCCGAGGACACCCTCCTCCTGGCCGAGCGCCTCCGGCCCGACCTCATCGTGCTCGACGTCGACATGCCCGGCACGACCGGCGTCGAGGCGCTGCCGGCGTTGCGCCGGGTCGCCCCCGACGCCACCATCGTGCTGCTCACCGTGGGCGACCCGGCGGCGGTGGTGGCCGCCGGCGGCGGGGCAGCCGACGGCCTGCTGATGAAGAGCCGGGACCTGGGCGGGTTCGTCAGCGAGCTCGCCGCCCTGGTCACCTCACCATCGGCCTGACCAGCGCCGTCGTACGGGCCGATCGGCGTCCTGCTACGGCGGTCCGCCGGGGACCGGGGGCCGCGCGGGGGGGGGGGGGGGGGGCGGCGGGGCGGGGGGGGGGGCGCCCCCGGCAAGGTGATCGAGGTCGGAGACCTCGGCCCCGTCGGCGGCGGCAGGGTCCCCTCGGGGCCCGTCACCACCGGGCCGGTCGGCTGCGGGACGCCCGTGGTGGTGGTGGTGCGGCACGACTCGCTCGCCGGCTCGCCCGGGTTGCACAGGGGCCGCTGCCGCCCCGTGGTGGTGGTGGTCTCCAACTCCTCGCCCACCAACTCACCGGGGAACGTGGTCACCGACGGGAACTGCCCGACGTCGACCCCCTCGGTCCAGCTGGTCATGAAGGCCTGCCAGATCTCGGCCGGGAACGAGCCGCCGGTGACCTCCCGCCCGTGCACGTTGTTCATGTTCACCGGGTCAAGCTGCCCGTCGCCGTCGAGGTCGACCGGGTCGTAGCCCATCCACACCACCGCGGTCCACCCGTTCGGGGTGAACCCGGCGAACCAGGCGTCGCGGTTGTCCTGGGTGGTGCCGGTCTTGCCGGCGGCGGGGACGTCGAGTTGGGCGGCAGTGCCGGTGCCGGCGTCGATCACCCCGCGGAGGGAGTGGACGACCTGGCTGTTCTGCTCACGGGTGAGCACCTCGCGACGCTCCTGGGGCGGGGTGACGACCCGGCCGTCGGGCAGCTCGACCCGGGTGATGAGGGTGGGCTCGATGTAGGTGCCGCCGTTGGCGAAGGTCGCGTAGGCGGCGGTGAAGTCGTACGGCGACACCTCCTGGGCGCCGAGCGCCAACGACAGGAACGGCTCGAGCCCGTCGAGGCCGGCGTCGGCCGCCAACTGCACCACGGCCTCGGGGCCGATCTCGTCGATGAGGGCCACGTAGACGGTGTTGGACGACACCCGGGTGGCGTCGATCAGGCTGAGCTCCCCCTGTTCGGTGCCGGCGAAGTTGCGGGCGGTGTAGTCGGCCCCGGCATTGCCGCCGGGGATGACCAGCTCGCCGGGCGAGTTGAACCGGGACTCGATGGAGACGCCGGCGCGGATGGCGGCGGCCAGCACGAACGGCTTCATCGTCGATCCCGTCTGGCGACCGCTCCCGCCGCCCTCCTCGCCCAGGGCCCGGTTGACCTTGTCGTTGTCGAAGTCGTCGCCGCCGACCATGGCCCGCACGAAGCCGAGGTCGTCGATGGCCACCAGCGCCGCCGGTGGGTCCTCGGGGAGGTTCAGGGTGGCTTGGATCGCCTCGACCGCCGCCCGCTGGGCATCGAGGTCGAGGCTGGTGTAGACGCGGAGGCCGCCGTTGTAGACCTCGTTGGGCTCGAAGCCGAGCGTCTGGAGCTCGTCGAGGATGAACGGCACGAGGTACTCGGTGCCGATGTCCTGCTGGAGGACCTGCCCGACCCCCTCGCGCTCGCTTCGGGGCTCGATGGTGGCGGTGTCGGCGTTGCTGTTGTCCTCGGCCCGCACGACCCACGGACGGGCGTCGGCCTCGACGTACTGGGCATCGGTGATGTAGCCCTCCTCGCGCATCGCCCGGAGGACGAGGCGGCGGCGGCGGGTGCCCTCCTCGGGGTCGCGCGCTGCGTCGCCACCCTCGGGGGAGCGGATGAGGCCGGCCAGGTACGCCGACTCGGCGACGGTGAGCTCGCTGATGTTGCGACCGAAGTAGGTGCGGGCGGCGGCGCCGATGCCGTAGGTGCCCCGGCCGAAGTAGATGGTGTTGAGGTAGCGCTCGAGGATCTCCTCCTTCGAGAGCTCCTGCTCGAGGCGGATGGCCAGCACCGCCTCGCGCACCTTGCGGGAGATGGTGCGCTCGTTGGTCAGGAAGACGTTCTTCACGTACTGCTGGGTGATGGTCGACCCACCCTGGGTGTCGCCGCCCCGCACGTCGTTCCAGGCGGCGCGGGCGATGCCGATGGGGTCGACGCCCTGGTGGGAGAAGAAGTCGCGGTCCTCGGCGGCGATCACCGCGTCGATCAGCACCTGCGGCACCTGGTCGAGGGTGACGTCGACGCGGTCCTGCTCACCGAACAGGCGGACCAGTGAGTTGTCCTGGCTGCAGCCTTCCTGCACGTCGGCGGCGCAGACGAAGGTGGTCTGCGCCTGGAACTCCGCCGGTGGGAGCTCGATCTGGGCGAGCATGTAGGCGCCGGCGGCCACACCGGCGATGCCGAGCAGGGCCAGCACGAAGAACGCCCGGCGCAGGCGCCACATGACACTGCGCTGTTTGCGGTGACGGCGGCCGGTGGTGGTGGCGGCCGGGCGCGGGCGGGTCGGTGCTCGACCGGCCGGGCCCCGCTCGTGGTGGGGGGCGTTGCGGAAGCCGGGCGCCGGGCCGGTGGGCGCCGCCGGGCGGAGCGCAGCCGGCGGGACCGGGCCGTCGCCCGCCGCCGCCCGGGCTCTCGCCGTGGGCGCGCCGGGGGGCCGCACCGGAGATTGGGTGCCGCGGGAGCGTACTGCGTCGGTGGGCCGGGTGCCGCTGGTGGGGGCGTACCGGGGTCGGCGCTGATCGTCGGGAGGGGTCATGGGCGGGCGCGTCGCACCAGACCGGTCCGGGCGAGCCCCCCCATCGTACCGGGCCGGGCGGCGGACACCGCCGGGACCGGGCGGGCCGGCGGGGGGGCGGGGGCGCCGAGCACATCGGCGAGCGCCCTCGCCCGCCGCACCGCGAGGGCACCGATCCCGACGGTGGCGGCCACGGCCGCCCCCTGGTCCCAGGCGCGAAGGCCGTCCCCGGCGTCGCCGGCCCAGGCCCACGCCCCCGGGGCGAGCACCAACCACGTCGCCAGGATCCCGGCCACGACCGTGGCGGCGTCGATCCCGATCGGGCCGGCGGCGGCCGCCCCGGGGGCGTCGCGCCGGGCCAGCTTCGCCACCACCACCACCGCCACCACGGCGGCGCCGACGACGACCCGGGCGGCCACCGGCCCGGTGCCGGCGTCGACCACGGTGGTGAGGGCGGCAGCGGCACCGGGGAGGGCGGCGATGGCGCCGACGAGGGGACCGGCGGCGACCGCCAGCACGGCGGCGGCGGCGAGCAGGGCGGCGGCGGCGGCGAGGCCCGGTACCGGGCCCAGGCCGACGGCGATGGCGACCACGCCGAGGGCAACCGCCACCGTCGCGCCCGCCCGAGAGGGCGCAGTGGCGCCACGGCGGGTGCGCAGGGCCACGGCGACGCCGGCCCCGGCCAGGACCGCAGCGGCGACCGCGGCGGTCGTGTCGGGGCCCACCGGTGCGGCGGCGCCGGCCCGCAGGCCGACGAGCAGAACGGCGGGGACCAGGGGGATGAGCGCCGGTAGCCGGCCGGCGGCGATGACGACGGCGAGGAGGACGGCGGCGGCGGCGATCGCGGTGGCGGCCGCCGCCGCGGTGGCGAGCTCGGTCGGGCCGTCGACCACGCCGGCGGCCAGCGCGACGGCCACGGCGACGGCGGCGACCCCGACCGGGGTGGCGGGCGAG
>JBBJOU010000087.1:0-7814 GCA_037724305.1 Acidimicrobiales bacterium | reverse complement strand
CCCTCACGGGCCGGCGTCGTCGGTGGCCAGGCGGCGGCGGATCGGATGGGCGGCCGGTACCTCCACCAGGCAGATGCGGATGCCGTCGGGATCGGTGATCCACGCCTCGCGCAGACCCCATGGCATCGTCGCCGGAGGCGCCGCCGACGTCACCCCGACGGCGATGAGCCGGGCGTGTTCGGCGTCGACGTCGTGGACCTGCAGCCACAGGCCCATGCCGGGCCCGGCCGCGCCACCGGCTCGGGGCCCGGTCAGCTCCAGGAAGCCGCCGCCGAGGAAGCACACGACACCGGTGCGCCGGCCCTCGGCGCCGTACTCGCGATAGATGCGCAGCCCGAGCACCTCGGTGTACCAGCGGACCCCGGCCTCGAGGTCCGACGGTGCCAGCAGCACCCGGCTCGACAGGACCTCCACGCCGAGCACCGTACGCGCCGACACGGCCACGGTCGCGGGGTCGGCGGTGGCGAGATCAGCTCAGTTGGTGCGGGCGAGGAGCACCCGTGCCCGGCGGGCCAGGTCGTCGGCATCGGGAGCGGCGGCCAGGAGGGGCTGGAGGGCGGCGGCCGATGCCCGCCAGTCGCCGACGGCGGCGAGGGCGGCGGAGAGGCGGCGCTGGACGTCGGGATCGAGCGGGGGGATGGTCGCCCGCAGCGCCAAGGCGCCGGCCATGCCCGCCCGCCGGCGGCGTCGGGCGTAGCTCGCCTCCAGGTTGGCCAGGACCCGGGTGAACAGCAGGCGAGGGGCCACCGGGTCGAGGTAGCGCTCGGAGAACGGGGCGCGGGGGCCGTGGAGCATGGCGAAGAGCTCGGCGCAGCCCGCCCCGTCCAGCTCGCGACCACCGTGGAACGGATCGAGGAACCGCCTCGGCTCGGCCACCGATCGGACCAGCACATGGCCGGGCATGGCCACCGGCGCCATCGCCACCCCGGACCTGCGCCCGACCTCGCAGGTGAGGATCGACAGGAGGATGGGCAGCCCGACGCGGCGGTCGAGCACCCGGTCGAGGTAGGAGTTGTCCGGGTGGTCGTAGGTGTCGGCGTCGCCGGTGAACGCGGGACCACCGGCGGGCCCCGGCGGTGAGAAGAGGGCTTGGCGCAGGGCATCGACGGTCGGTTCGGCGACCCCGGCCGAGAGGCGGTCGATCTCGGCTCGGCGGGCGGCGACGTCGACGGGGTGGTCGACCGCGGCCACGAGGAGCGCGGCCTCGTCCAGGGACACGTCGGACTCGGGCCCGGCCATCAGCGCGGCGAAGCGGGCCAGGGGAGGGTCGCTCACCGGTCGCACGCTACCGGCGGCTCCGGCCCGGACGGCCCGACCACCGGGCCCCCGCCGCCGTGGCCCGCTCCTACAGTCCGCCGCATGCACCCGGGGACGCACGCCGAGACCGCACCCGACAAGCCCGCCGTCGTGATGGACGACGGCCGGACCCTCACCTACGCCGAGCTCGAAGCCGCCTCCAACCGCCTCGCCCACCTGTTCCGATCGCAGGGCCTGACGCGCGGCGACCACGTCGCCCTCGTGGTCGAGAACCGCCCGGAGCTCTTCGCCGTCACGTGGGCCGCCCAGCGGGCCGGGCTCTACTACACGGCGTGCTCGACCCGACTCACGACCGATGAGCTGGCCTACATCGTCGACGACTGCGGCGCCCGCCTCCTCGTGGCGTCCGACACCACCCGGGCGATCGCCGATGCCGTCGTCGCCCCTGCCCTCGAGTCCCGCCTCACCGTCGACGGCGCCGGCCACGGCTGGACGTCGATCGCCGACGCCACCACCGGTCTCCCGTCGACCCCCATCGCCGATGAGTCCGAGGGGGCCGACATGCTCTACAGCTCGGGCACGACCGGGCGCCCCAAGGGAGTGAAGCCACCGCTGCCGACGACCCCCGAGTACCCCCGGCCGCCGGTCATCGCCGCCCTCGTCGGCGGCCTCCTCGGCGCCGTCGAGTCGACGGTGTACCTGTCGCCGGCGCCGCTCTACCACGCCGCCCCGCTGCGCTACACGATGTCGGTGCACCGCCTCGGTGGCACCGTCGTGGTCATGGAGCACTTCGCCGCCGAGGCCTTCCTCCGCCTCGTGCAGGCCCACCGGGTCACCTTCACCCAGGTCGTGCCCACCATGTTCATCCGCCTGCTCAAGCTGCCCGCCGAGGTCCGCGCCGCCTACGACACCTCCAGCCTGCAGACCGTGGTGCACGCCGCCGCGCCCTGCCCGGTGCCGGTCAAGGAGCAGATGATCGAGTGGTTCGGCCCGATCATCCACGAGTACTACGCCGGCACCGAGGGCAACGGCTTCGTGTACTGCACCAGCGAGCAGTGGCTCGCCCACAAGGGGACGGTCGGTACCTCGCTCATGGGCCCGGTGCACATCCTCGGCGACGACGGGCAGGAGCTGGCGGCCGGCGAGCGGGGCACCGTCTACTTCGAGAACAGCGGCTTCGAGTACCACAACGACCCGGAGAAGACGAGGGGCTCGCGCGACCCGGGGGGGCGGGGCTGGTCGACGCTCGGCGACGTCGGCTACCTCGACGACGACGGCTTCCTCTACCTCACCGATCGCCTGGCGTACGTGATCATCACCGGCGGCGTGAACGTCTACCCGCAGGAGGCCGAGAACGTCCTCGCCCTGCATCCGTCGGTCGACGACGTCGCCGTCTTCGGCGTCCCCAACGAGGACTTCGGCGAGGAGGTCAAGGCCGTCGTCCAGCCCGCCGCCGGCGCCGAGCCCGGCCCGGCGCTCGAGGCCGAGCTGCTGAGCTGTTGCCGGGCGCACCTGGCCGCCGTCAAGTGCCCCCGCTCGGTCGACTTCCGGGCCGAGCTCCCCCGCGCCCCCACCGGCAAGCTCTACAAGCGCCTGCTCAAGGACGAGTACTGGCGCTGACCACCAGCTCGTCACCGATGGCCACCCGTCCGGGTTCGGCGACCAGGGCACCGATACCCAGCACGGTCCCGCGCTCGCGGTTGATGGTGCGGAGCACGTCGAGGTCGCGGTCGATGCCGCCGGGCTGCGGGCGGGCCACCATCACGCAGCGATCGATGGGCTTGGTGATCGTGAGCGTGGCGGCCCCGATACGCACGGTGGCGCCGAGCAGGTGGTCGAGGTCGTCGGCCTCGATGACCACGTTGGGGCGGAAGCGGCGAACGTCCCACGAGCCCATCTCGCCGGTGGCGACGATGCTCACCGCCGTGCGGGTGGAGTCGACGAAGCTGCCGGGCGGGCCCTGCCAGGTCGCCACGTCGCTGGCGTCGTCCTCGGGGTCGACCGGGATCTCGTAGGTGCTGCGCCGGTCGGCTGCGGCCACGAGCCGGACCGGCCGACCCAGCCACGCCGAGAGTTCGTCATCGTCGCGGGTGGCCCGGCCGGCGGGCAGCACCACCTCGGCCCGCCCGTCGCCGTCGAGGCGACCGGTTGCCATCAACAGCGCGGGGTCGCGCCGGCCGGTGAGCACCACGCCGGCGGCGGGGTCGAGCACCGCCCAGCGGCGGTCGCCGATCACGCCCCGGTCGTCGAGGTCGAGGTGGTCGAGCTCCTCACCCTGCATCGACTTCACGGGGTAGCGACGGAGGGCAACGACACGCACCGGCCCAGCGTGGCACCCGCCCTCGGCGCCATCCAACGATCCATCTGGGGGCAGCAGTGCCCGCCTGGGCGTGCGCTGCTGCCCCCGGTTCGGGAACTCACACCGAGGGGAGGGGGTGGGTGACCGGGTCGGTGGCGGGGGGCTGGGTGGCCTTCCAGGCGATGAGCCGGCGACGGCCGGTGACGATGGCGGCGGCGCCGACGAGGGCGAAGGCGGCGGCCACCGACCACGCCACCCGGTAGCTGGTCGACTCGGCGATGGCCCCGAACAGCAGCGGTCCCGCCACCGCACCGAAGTAGGTGCCGGTCTGGGTGATACCCGTGGCCGCCGCCGGGCGGGCCGGGTTGGCGCGCACGATGGCCAGGTTGAACAACCCCGGGAAGGCCCACCCGGTGGCGAAGCCGAGCGGGCCGGCAACGAGGTAGCCGGCGACGGACTCGGTGGCGAGCAAGGCGTAGGCCACCGCGCCGCCGAGCAGCATCCGGGTGACCACGACGAGGTGGCGTCCGTCGCGGCGGTCGGCCTGCACGCCGGCGCCGAGGCGGACGGTGATGCCGACCAACGACCCGAGGGTGAGGAGCAGGCCGGCGCCGCCCTCGGAGATGCCGGCGTCGACCGCCCCGGACACGAGGAACGAGCCGAGCGTCCCGCCCGAGGCGGCGCCGAAGCCGATGCCGACGCTCAGCACGGCGAGGACCCGGACCGGCACGTCGACGCCCCGGCCGGTAGCCGCTCTCGGCGCCGGCGGGGGCGAGACGACCGAGGGCACGCTGAGGGCGGTGGCCACACTGAGCCCGGCGGCCACCACGAACGCCCACCGCCAACCGACGGTGAGGGCGAGGGCGGGCACGGCGGCGCCGGCCAGCAGGGTGGCGGTGGGTATGGCCGACTGCTTGACGGCGAAGCCGAGACCCTGGCGGTGGGCGGGCAGCTCTCGGGCGATGAGGAGGTTGGCCGCCGGCTGGCACAGGGCGTTGGCGGTACCGGCGACGGCGAGGAGCAGGACGAGGGTCGGCAGGTCGCGGGCGGCGGCGGCGACAGCCAGGCACGCGGTGCCCGACACCGCCGCGGCGACGCGCAGGGAGCGCACCGGCCCGGCGCGCTCGGCGACCCGGCCCAGGACGACCGAGCTCACCGAGGCGGCCAGGAAGAAGGCACCGAAGCTCAGCCCGATGCCGAGCTCGGAGAACCCGAGGTCGCGTCGGACCTGCACCGCCATCGCCCCGAGCAGGAACGACGGGAACACGCACGTGGTGGTGACGGCGGCGGTGCCGAGCAGCACCCGCCGCCGGCTCGGCGCCGGGCGGGGGACGGCGGCCGGCACGCCCCCCAGGTTGGCACGCCGTCCACCGGACCAAGCCACCCCTCCGATCCGGTGGGACGTACCCTCCGGGCGATGACGCGGTGCGGTGATCCCGGCGGGTACGCCTTCCTCGACCACCCGGGGCCGATCCCGTTCGCCCACCGGGGCGGCGCCGGCGAGGTCCCCGAGAACACCCTGCCCGCCTTCGAGCACGCCGTCGGGCTCGGGTACCGCTATCTCGAGACCGACGTGCACGCCACCGCCGACGGCGTGCTCGTCGCCTTCCACGACGACCGCCTCGACCGGGTCACGGACCGCACCGGGCTGATCGCCGACCTCCCGTGGTCGACCGTGCGCGAGGCCCGCGTCGACGGGCGAGAACCCATCCCGCTGCTCGAGGACCTCCTGGGCGCCTTCCCCGGCGCCCGGCTCAACATCGACGCCAAGTCCGATGCCAGCGTCGAAGGACTGGTCGACGTCCTGCGCCGGGCCGACGCCGTCGACCGGGTGTGCGTGGCCGCGTTCGACGACGGCCGGATCGGTCGCCTCGTCGCCGCTCTGCCCGGGGTGTGCGAGTCGATGGGCCCCCGCCAGCTCGCCCGCCTGATGGGCGCCGCCGCGGGCCTCCCCGTCGGGAAGTTCACCGGTCAGTGCGCCCAGGTGCCCGTCCGGCGAGGGCCCGTCACCATCGTGACGCCACGCTTCGTGGCCGCCGCCCACGCCCGGGGCATCCACGTCCACGTGTGGACGATCGACGACGCCGACGAGATGCACCGGCTGCTCGACGTCGGCGTCGACGGCATCATGACCGACCGCCCCGCCGTCCTGCGCGACGTCCTCACCGAACGCGGCGAATGGGCGTGACGGACCGCGCCACTGCCGACCTCGACGTGCTCTACGAGCGCCTGCTGCTGCCCCGGGTGGTCGAGGAGAAGATGCTCAAGCTGCTCACCCAGGGGCGGCTGTCGAAGTGGTTCTCGGGCATCGGCCAGGAGGCGGTGGCGGTCGGCGCCGCCTCGGCGCTGCGGCCCGAAGACTGGCTGCTGCCGCTGCATCGCAACCTCGGGGTGTTCACCACCCGCAGCCGCGACCTGCCGCGCCTCTTCCTCCAGCTGCTGGGGCGCGCTGGCGGCCACACGCAGGGTCGCGACCGGTCGTTTCACTTCGGGGCCCTCGACGATCGCATCGTCGGGATGATCAGCCACCTCGGGGCCATGCTCCCGGTGGCGTGCGGGCTGGCGCTGGCGGCGCGCCTGCGGGGCGAGGACCGGGTGGCGCTCGTGTTCTGTGGCGACGGGACCGCCAGTGAGGGCGACGTGCACGAGGCCATGAACCTCGCCGCCGTGTGGCGCCTCCCGGTGGTCTTCCTCATCGAGAACAACGCCTGGGGGCTGTCGACACCGGCCAGTGAGCAGCACGCCTGCGCCACCCTCGCCGACCGGGCGATCGGCTACGGCATGCCCGGCGAGGTGATCGACGGCAACGACGTGCTGGCCGTCGTGGACGCCGTCGGTCGAGCGGCCGAGCGGGGCCGGGCCGGCAACGGGCCCACCCTGATCGAGGCGCTCACCTTCCGCATGCGGGGCCACGAGGAGGCCTCGGGCACCGCCTACGTGCCGCTCGAGCTGCTCGCCGAGTGGGCGGGCCGCGACCCCATCGCCCGGTTCGAGGCCGTCCTCGACGCCGACGACCGTGGGGGCCCCGGCGCCGCCGCCCGGACCGCCCTGCGCGTCCGCCTCCGGGACGAGGTCGACCGCCTGGTGGCCGACGCCCTCGCCGCCCCGGTACCCGTGTCGAGCGCGGCGGCCGAGCTCGCCGCCGTCTACGGCCCCCGCCGGCCCCTCGGACCTTCCGGCCGGGGCCCCGTCCGCGACGCCGCTGGCCGCCGCTCCCCCGTCACCCCGCCCCGCGAGCGCCGCTACGTCGACGCCATCGGCGACGCGCTGCGCGTCGCCATGCGGGCCGACGACCGCGTCGTGTTGCTGGGCCAGGACATCGCCGCCTACGGCGGCGCCTTCAAGGTGACCGACGGCTTCCTCACCGAGTTCGGCGCCGACCGGGTGCGCAACACCCCGATCATCGAGTCGGGCGCCATCGGCGCCGCTCTCGGCCTGGCCCTCGACGGCTTCCTCCCGGTGGTGGAGCTGCAGTTCGGCGACTTCGTCTCCTGCGGCTTCAACCAGGTGGTCAACAACCTGGCCAAGACCCACTACCGGTGGGGGGCGCCGGTGCCGGTGGTGCTGCGCCTCCCGATCGGCGGCGGCACCGGCGGCGGGCCCTTCCACTCCCAGGACGTCGAGGCGTGGTTCTGCCACGTCGCCGGGCTCAAGGTGGTCGCCCCCTCCACCCCGGCCGACGCAAAGGCGCTGCTGCTCGCCGCCCTCGAGGACGGCAACCCGGTCCTGTACTGCGAGCACAAGGCTATGTACCGCTCGGTCACCGGGCCGGTCGCCGAAGACGACCGCCCGATCGAGGTACTGGGCCCGGCCCGGGTGGCCCGCCCCGGCCGTGACGCCACCGTCGTCACCTGGTCGATCGGCGTGCCGTGGGCACTGACCGCGGCCGAGGCGCTGTCGGGCGAGGGAATCGAGGTGGAGGTGGTCGACCTGCGCACGCTGCTGCCGTGGGACGTCGACACCGTCCTCGCCTCGGTCGAGCGGACGGGGCGCTGCCTGGTGCTGCACGAGGCGCCGATCACCGGCGGCTTCGGCGGCGAGGTGGCGGCAACGGTGGCCGACCGCGCCTTCGCCCACCTCGACGCCCCCGTGCGCCGCCTCGGCGCCCTCGACACCCCCGTCCCCCATGCGAAGGCCCTGGAGGCGCTGCACTCCCCTCGCGACCGGTTGCTCCCAACCCTGCGCGCCCTGCTCGCCTACTGAGGCCCACCGGCATCCGGGGTGCACCCGACCACCTGTACGGGTGGCGCCCGACACC
>JBBJOU010000086.1:0-8044 GCA_037724305.1 Acidimicrobiales bacterium | reverse complement strand
GCGTGCGGGCGCTGCTCGCCGCCGACGTCGACGCGCAGCGCGGTACCCCGCTCGCCTTGGTGCGGTCGGCGGTGCGCTGGCCCACCGCCGTGTTGCGGGCCGCGGGCGTGCCCGAGGTGGTACGCGACGGGTTCGCCGAGCGGGCATTCCCTTCCGACGTCTACGACCTGGCGCCGGCGACGTGGGCCGACGTCGATCCCGCCCTGCACGACCGGGGCCTCGTGTGGGGTGCGGCCAAGGCCCACGTCGTCCTCGCCCGGCGCCGCCGGCGCACCCTCGAAACGGGGTGATCCCGACCGCCCGTGTCCGTGGCCGGCGGCCGGACGCGGTAGACACGGCGCACCATGGTGACCCCCCGCATCTGGCCCGGTGAGCCCTACCCCCTGGGCGCGACCTACGACGGCGTCGGCACCAACGTGTCGGTCATCTCGTCGGTCGCCGAGGCGGTCGAGCTCTGCCTGTTCGACGACGACGGGACCGAGACGGCCGTCCGCCTCCCCGAGCGCAGCGGCGACGTCTGGCACGGCTATCTCCCCGACATCGCGCCCGGCCAGCTCTACGGCTTCCGGGTCCACGGGCCGTGGGCGCCGGCCGAGGGCCTGCGGTGCAACCAGGACAAGCTCCTGCTCGATCCCTACGCCAAGGCCATCGCCGGCGACATCGACTGGGACGAGGCCGTGTTCGGACACCTCTGGTCCGATCCCGACCATCGCAACGGCGACGACGACGCCGCCCACGTCCCGAAGTCGGTGGTCATCAACCCATGGTTCGACTGGGAAGGCGACCGGCTCCTGCGGATCCCCTGGCAGGACACCGTCATCTACGAGGTCCACGTCAAGGGCGCCACCATGACGCATCCCGGCATTCCCGATGAGCAGCGCGGCACCTACGCCGGCCTGGCCCACCCGGCCTTCGTCGAGCACCTCACGCGCCTCGGCGTGAGCGCGATCGAGCTTCTCCCCGTGCACCACTTCGTGCACGACGCCCATCTCGTCGAGAAGGGCCTGCGCAACTACTGGGGCTATGAGTCCATCGGCTACTTCGCCCCCCACGCCGAGTACGCCGAGCGCGGCCAGCGCGGCGAACAGGTCCAGGAGTTCCGCCAGCTGGTGAAGACCATGCACGCCAACAGCATTGAGGTCATCCTCGACGTCGTCTACAACCACACCGGCGAAGGCAACCACCTCGGCCCCACGCTGTCGTTCAAGGGCCTGGACAACCCCGGCTACTACCGCCTGGTAGGCGAGGACCAGCGCTACTTCATGGACTACACCGGCACCGGCAACACGTTCAACATGCGCAACCCGCACACGCTGCAACTGGTGATGGACAGCCTGCGCTGGTGGGTGACCGAGATGCACGTCGACGGCTTCCGCTTCGACCTCGCCTCCACCCTCGCCCGCAGCCTCCACGAGGTCGACCGGCTGTCGGCCTTCTTCGACCTCGTCCAGCAGGACCCCGTGGTGAGCCTGGTCAAGCTCATCGCCGAGCCATGGGACGTCGGCGAGGGCGGCTACCAGGTGGGCAACTTCCCGCCGCTGTGGGCCGAGTGGAACGGCAAGTACCGCGACTGCGTGCGCGACCACTGGCGGGGCGCCGACGGCACCGTCGGCGAGATGGCCTACCGCCTCACGGGCTCCTCCGACCTCTACGAGGCCGAGGGGCGCCGGCCGCACGCCAGCATCAACTTCGTGACCGCCCACGACGGCTTCCCCCTCGCCGACCTCGTCTCCTACAACGACAAGCACAACGAGGCCAACGGCGAGGACGGCCGCGACGGAGCCGACGACAACCGCTCCTGGAACTGCGGCGCCGAGGGCCCCACCGACGACCCCGAGATCATCGAGCTCCGCCGCCGCCAGCAGCGCAACTTCCTGGCCACCATGGCCTTGTCGCAGGGCGTACCGATGCTGCTCGGAGGCGACGAGATCGGCCGCACGCAGGGGGGCAACAACAACGGCTATTGCCAGGACAACGAGGTCTCCTGGTACGACTGGAGCGCGGTCGACGACGAGTTGCTCAGCTACACCGCGGCCCTGCTCGCCTACCGGCGCGACCACCGGGCGTTCCGCCGCCGCAAGTTCTTCCTCGGCCGCCCGATCCGCGAGGCCACCGGCGCCACCGCCCTGCAACCGACCGACGGCACGTCGTGGCCCATGCCCGACATCGTCTGGCTGTCGCCCCTGGGCGAGGAGATGACCGACGACCAGTGGAACGACGAGTCCACCCGCTGCCTTGCCGTCTTCTACAACGGCGACCTGGTCGAGGTCGACCGGCGCGGCGACGCCGTCGTCGACGACCGCTTCCTCCTCCTGTTGAACAACGGCCATGAGCCGTGCCCGTTCACGCTGCCGCCGTCGGCGTTCGGGCCGCGGTGGGTGGTCGACATCGACACCACCACCAACGTGGTCGCGGCCGCCGACGCGCTCGAGGTCGAGGCCGGCGACAAGATCGAGGTGGCGCCCCGCAGCCTGGTGCTCCTGCGGCGCATGACCGACGCCGACCTCGCCTGATGCGACGGGTGGGATGACTGAGGGTGCTGTCGATCGTGCGACCGCTGATCGCGACCTACCGTCTTCAGCTCACGCCCGACGAGGGCTTCGCCGCGGCGGCGGCCTCGGTCGCCGACCTGGCCGCCCTGGGCGTCAGCCACCTCTACCTCTCGCCCGTCGCCGAGGCCGTGCCCGGTTCGACCCATGGCTACGACGTGGCCGACCCCGGTCGGTTGCGAGCGGAGCTGGGCGGTGACGCCGGTTTCGCCGTCCTGGTCGCCGCCGCCCACGCCCAGGGGCTCGGGCTGGTGGTCGACGTGGTGCCCAACCACCTGGCCGCCCACCCGGCCAACCCGTGGTGGTGGGACGTGCTGCGCCTCGGGCCCCGCAGCCGCTGGGCCGAGGCGTTCGACATCGACTGGGACCCGCCCAAGTCGGCCCTGCGGGGCAAGGTCCTGCTGCCCATCCTCGGCGACCACTACGGCCGCGAGCTCGAGGCCGGCACGCTGCGTGTCGAGCGCGGCCCCACCGGCGCCGCCGCCGGCGAGGGGCGCCTGCTCGTCCTGCGCTACCACGAGCACGAGCTCCCGATCCGGCCCGCCTCGGTGGGCGCGTTGCTCGCCCGGGTGGCCGATGCTGTCGGCGACGACGAGCTGGGCCTGGCCGCCCGCGTCCTGCGCCGTAGCGAGGCCGACGACCTGGAACCCGACGAGCGTGACGCCGACCTGCGGGTGGCCGAGCGACGGGCGCACGAGCGCCTGGTGGCCCGGCCCGACACCGTCGCCGCCCTCGACGCCGAGCTGGCGGCGTTGAACGCCGATGCCGACGCCCTCGACGCCGTGCTCGCCGACCAACACCACCGCCCCGCCCGGTGGCGGGTGGCGTGGGCCGAGCTCGACTACCGCCGCTTCTTCGACATCAACGCCCTGGCCGCCACCCGCATCGAGCGCCCGGTGGTGTTCGACGCCGTGTGCGAGCTGCCCCTTCGCCTGGTGGCCGAAGGGGCGCTCGACGGCCTCCGGGTCGACCACGTCGACGGCCTGCGCGACCCCGACGCGTTCTTCGACCGCCTGCGCGCCGCCATGGGCGCGCCCACCGACGACGAGCCCGATGCCTGCGCCCCGTGGCTGGTGGTGGAGAAGATCCTCCGCCCCGACGAGGTGCTCCCCGAGCGGTGGCCCGTCGACGGCGCCACCGGCTACGAGGTCGCCGACCACTGCACCGGCTGGTTGGTCGACCCCGACGGTGCCGCCCGGCTGGTGGAGGCCTGGCAGCGCGCCACCGGGGCCACCGCCACGTTCGCGGAGGTCGCGCTCGTCGCCCGGCGCCAGATCCTGGCCGACTCGCTCGCTGCCGATGTCGAGCGCCTGACCGACCTCCTGGTGGCGGTGTGCGAGAGCCGCCGTCGCCACCGCGACCACGCCCGGCCGGCGCTGCGAGATGCGCTGGTCGAGGTCGCCGCCCATGCGCCGGCCTACCGGTCCTACGTGCGCTTCGAGGGCGGCGACCCCCGCCGCCCGGTGGTGCACGCCGCCGACGAGGCGTTCGTACGCTCTGCGGTGGCCGGAGCGTGCGCCGCCCGCCCCGAGCTCGACCCCGAGCTCGCTGAGCTGCTCGTCGACGTGCTGTGCGGCCGCGCCGTGGGCCCGGCCGAGGCCGAGCTCGTCGCCCGCTTCCAGCAGCTCACCGGCCCGGTGATCGCCAAAGGCGACGAGGACACCGCCCTCTACCGGTGGACGCCCGTACTGGCCCGCTGCGAGGTCGGCGTCGAGCCCGACCGGCTGTCGGTGGCGGCCGCCGAGCTCCACGGCGCCAACGTCGCCGCCCAGGCCTCGCACCCCCGGCGCATGACCACGCTGTCGACGCATGACACCAAGCGGGCGGCCGATGTGCGCGCTCGGCTGGCGGTGGTGACCGCCGACCCCCAGCGCTTCGCCGAGGGCTACGAACGGTGGTGGGCCGCCGCCGAGCCGCACCGGACAGCGGAGGGGGCCTGCGCCGGTGACGACGGTTGCCCGGGCGAGGGCGGGGTCGACCGGGGAACGGGCTGGTACATCCTGCAGACCCTCGTCGGCGCCCACCCGCTGCCGGCCGGGCGGGCGTGGTCGGCGGTCGAGAAGGCCATCCGCGAGGCCAAGTCGGCGACGTCGTGGACCGATCCCGACGAGGTCTACGAAGCCGCTGTCCGCCGGTTGATCGACGGCGCCGTCGCCGATCCCGCCTGCGCCGCGGTGGTCGCCGAGCTGGCCGAACCGGTGGTCGACCCGGGCCGGGCCGCCAGCCTGGCCCAGCTGCTGCTGCTGCTCGTGGCGCCCGGGATCCCCGACACCTACCAGGGGGGTGAGGCGTGGGATCTCTCCCTCGTCGACCCCGACAACCGTCGTCCGGTCGACCCTGCCGGCCGCCGCGCCCTCCTCGATGCGCTCGACGCCATCCCCTCGCCCGGAGGGCCGTTCGCCTGGGGCGACGAGGGTGCTCGCGCCACCGGGCTCCCCAAGGCGCTGGTGCTGCGCGAGGCGCTCCGGCTGCGCCGCCGCCGGCCGGCGTCCTTCGGGGCCGGACCCGCCGGCGCCTACACGCCGCTCGCCGTCAGCGGCGCCGACGGGGCCCGGGTGCTCGCCATCGCTCGGGGGGCACCGTCGGACGTGGTCGCCGTCGTCGCCCGTCCTGACCGCCACGGCTGGGCGGTCGACGCCACCGTCGCCGTCCCCGCCGGCCGCTGGGTCGACGTGCTGTCCGGCCTCGTCCACGACGGCGGAACCGACGTGGCCTGGAGCTCCCTCGCCCCTGACTTCCCCGTCGCCCTGCTCGAGCGAGGTGGTGACGACGCCTCCGCCGTCGCCCAACCGGGTGATTCGGCGTGAGGCTCCGGTTGGCGCCGTCGACCGCGGGCAAGGCTGTCCGACGTGACGGGCGCCACAGACCGACCCGACGGTCCCATCGTCGAGATCAGCGAGCGCGACGGCGTCTCCGTGGTGACCGTCGGCGGCGAGCCCGATGAGCGCGAGCTCGTACGCCTGGCCGGCCAGCTCGTCACGATGCGCGTCGCCGGTCGCGCCGCGGTGGTCGACCTGTCGGCCGTCATGCTGCACCGCCCGGCCGCCATCGGAGCCTTTCTCGCCCGCCTCGGTGCGGCGTCGGACGACGCCGCCATCCCCGTCGTGCACGCCCGGCGCACCGCCCGCCAGCTCCTGCGCCGCCTCGGCGCCGGCCAGGGCGTGGCGGTGCTGGCCAGTGTGGCCGACGCCCTCGTTTCCCTGCGCGCCGCAGTTCCCGCGACCGGCCCGTCCGACCCGGCGGGGGCCGACGGCGCCCCCGACGCCGAACCGGTCGGGGCGGGCGCGGCGGCCAATCTTGCGGCCGACGACACCGCCGGGTTGGCGCCGGCCTGAGGCGGGCCACCGCGCTGCGTCCCCCGGGGCGCAGCGCCGCGGCTCCGGCGCGCGGCGCAACGTCTTGATCGTCCCCCGACCGGAAGCAGGCCGTACGTGACCCTCGCCGAAGTGTGGGCGCCCGACGCCGAGGTGGTCGAGCTCGTCCACCAACCGCTCGACGGCGGGGAGACGGTGCGCACCGTCCTCGACCGTGACGACGACGGCTGGCACCGCGGTGGCGACCTGGCGCCCGGCGACCGGTACCGCTTCAGCCTCGACGACGGGGAGCCGTTGCCCGATCCCCGTTCGGGATGGCAGCCCGACGGCATCGACGGGCCCTCCGCCGTCGACGATCCGTCGAGCTTCGGATGGACCGACGCCGCCTGGCGGGGGTTCCACCTCCCCGGGTCGGTGCTCTACGAGCTCCACGTCGGCACGTTCTCTCCCGAGGGGACCTTCGACGGCGCCGTCGCCCACCTCGATCACCTGGTCGAGCTCGGTGTCGACGCCGTGGAGGTCATGCCCGTCGCCGAGTTCATGGGCGAGCGGGGCTGGGGCTACGACGGGGTGCTGCTGCGGGCCCCGCATCACGCCTACGGCGGGCCGGACGGTTTCCGTCGCTTCGTCGACGCCTGCCACGCCCGGGGGCTCGGCGTGCTGCTCGACGTCGTCTACAACCACCTGGGCCCCAAGGGGAACCACCTGGCCCGGTTCGGTCCGTACTTCACCGACCACCACCACACGCCTTGGGGCCAGGCGGTCAACCTCGACGGCCCCGGCGCGGTCGAGGTGCGCCGGTTCGTGATCGAGGGCGTCACCCGCTGGCTGCGCGACTTCCACGTCGACGGGCTCCGCCTCGACGCCTGCCACGCCCTCGTCGACGACTCCGCCGTGCACCTGCTCGAGGAGCTCGCGGTCGAGGTCGCCGCCCTCGCCGCCCACGTCGGGCGCCCCCTGTGGCTGATCGCCGAGTCGGACCGACACGACCCCCGCACCATCCGCCCGGTCGAGGCCGGTGGCCTCGGGCTCCACGCCCAGTGGGCCGACGACCTCCATCATGCGCTGCATGCCGCGCTGGTGGGCGAGCGCGACGGCTACTACGCCGACTTCGGGTCGGTCGCCACCATCGCTGAGGCGCTCACCGAGGTCTACGTGGACGCCGGCCGGTACTCGCCGATGCGCGGGCGCGTCCACGGCCGCCCGGTGACCGGCATCGGCGGCGACCGCTTCGTGGTGTGCACCCAGAACCACGACCAGATCGGCAACCGGGCCCGGGGTGAGCGCCTCGCCCACCTCGTCGACGAGGGGGCGGCCCGGGTCGCCGCCGCGCTGGTGCTCACCTCGCCGTGTACGCCGCTGCTCTTCCAGGGCGAGGAGTGGGCGGCGTCGACGCCATTCCCCTACGTCGTCGACGTCCCCGACGACCCCGAGCTGGCGACCGCCATCCGCGACGGGCGGCGCAACGAGTTCGCCGCCTTCGGGTGGGCCCCCGAGGACGTGCCCGACCCCCTCGACCCGGCGACGTTCGCCTCGGCGACGTTGCGCTGGAAGGAGCTGGCGCGGGGCGAGCACGCCCGGATGCTCGACTGGTACCGGTCGCTCCTGGCTCTGCGACGGGCCCGCCCCGACCTCACCGACCCGCGCCGTGACGAGGCGCACCTCTCGGTCACGTTCCACGAGGCCGGGCGGTGGCTGGTGATGCGCCGAGCGGCCACCACCGTCGCCGTGAACTTCGCCGAGGGCGGTCGCACCGTCCCGGTGGGCGATCGGACCGAGATCCTCCTCGCCAGCGCCGGCGACGTCAGCGTCACGGCCGGCGAGGTCGCCCTCCCCCCGCTCAGCGTCGCCGTCCTGGCCTGACTGGCACACTGCCCCCGATGCGGGTGAGCGCGTTCGTACCGGACCTGATGGACCGCTCGAAGCTGGCGCGCATCGGCGGCGACGTGGCGGTCGACGTGGTGGGGTCGGCCGCCGCCCTCGACGGCGGCGCCGACGTGGTGGTGGTCGACCTCGGGCGCCCGGCGGCGCTCGACGCGGTGCGGGCGCTGCGGGAGGCGGGCTCGACAGCCCGCATCGTCGGCTTCGGCTCCCACGTCGAGCGCGAGGTGCTGGCGGCGGCCAAGGCCGCCGGCTGCGACCGGGTGCTCGCCCGCTCGGCGTTCTTCGCCGATGTCGGCG
>JBBJOU010000085.1:0-8079 GCA_037724305.1 Acidimicrobiales bacterium | reverse complement strand
GTCAGCGCCTTCATCAAGTCGATCCGGGGCTCCGACGCCGACGCCGGGCTGCACTGGCTGGCGCGGATGCTCGAGGCCGGCGAGGACGCCCGCTTCATCGCCCGCCGCCTGGTGATCCTCGCCAGCGAGGACGTCGGGATGGCCGACCCCATGTCGCTGCTGGTGGCCGACGCCGCCGCCCGTGCCGTCGAGTTCGTCGGGCTCCCCGAGGCGCAGCTCAACCTGGCCCAGGCGGTGGTGCACCTGGCCACCGCCCCGAAGTCGAACCGCGTCACCATCGCCATCGGTCGGGCCCGCCAGGACGTGCGCGACGGCGCCGGCGGCGAGGTCCCGCTCCACCTCCGCGACGCCCACTACCAGGGCGCCCGGTCTCTCGGCCACGGCGAGGGCTACGACTACCCTCACGACGACCGGCGGGGCTGGGTCGACCAGCGGTACCTGCCCGACGGGATGGATGATCGCCGGTACTACGAACCCTCGCCGCACGGCCACGAGCAGGAGATCGCCGACCGCATGACCCGCATCGAAGCCCCGGAGCCGGCGGTCGCGCCGGAGGAGCACGATGGACGCCGGTGAAGCCGCCGCCGTCGTGGTGGCGGTGAGCTCGGCCCTCGCCCTCGCCGTGCTCGTCGTGGCGGTGGCCTCGCTGGTGCGCACGATGAAGGCGCTACGAGCGGCGGTCGAGGAGGTGCGGGCCGAGGCGGTGCCCGTGCTGGCCGAGCTACGGGGCACGGTCGCCACCGCCGGCGCCGAGCTCGAGCGGGTCGACGGTCTGCTCGCCACCGTCGAGGTGGTGTCCGAGCGGGCCGACTCGGCCAGTCGTCTGGCCGTGGTCGCCGTGGCCAACCCGATCATCAAGGTGGCAGCGGCGGCCACCGGGGCGGGTCGGGTGGCCCGCCGCCTGGCGCAGCGCGACGACCCGGCGCCGGTCGCCCGGCGGCGGGCCCTGCCGCCGGCGAAAGGGCGTTGAGCCGGTGTTCAAGCGTCTCTTCTGGCTGACCATCGGCATGGGGGTCGGGTTCGGCGGGTCGTTCTGGGTGACCCGGCGGGTCCGGGCGACGGTCGACCGCTACCGACCCGAGCAGCTCTCGGCGGCGGCCGGCGACGCCGCCCGTCAGCTCGGCTCGGACGTCCGGGCGGCCCTGACCGAGGGCCGCGAGGCCATGGTCGAGCGCGAGGCCGAGCTGCGGGCCCGACTCGAGCCCCGCCTGCCGCCCCGTCCGTCCTGACCCAAACGCCTCGCGCTCTCCCGGTCCGGGCAGGGAGCCACGGCGGCGCCTCGGTAGGCTCGTCCGCTGATGGACGCATCCGAGCTGCGCCGGGTCTGGTACGGCTTCTTCGAGGCCAAGGCCCACACGCGCGTCCCGTCGGACAGCCTCATCCCCACGCACCCGACCGCCCCGATGTTCACCAACTCGGGGATGATGCCGTTCGTCCCCTACTTCCTGGGCGAGGAGCAGCCGCCCTGGCACCGGGCTGTCTCCATCCAGAAGTGCGTGCGGGCCGGCGGCAAACACAACGACCTCGACGCCATCGGGCGCTCGCCGCGCCACATGAGCTTCTTCGAGATGCTCGGCAACTTCAGCTTCGGTGACTACTTCCAGACCGAGGCCATCGACTGGGCATGGGAGCTGCTCACCGACGTGCTCGGCCTCGACCCCGACCGGCTGTGGGTCACCGTCCACGTCTCCGACGACGAGGCCGAGCGCATCTGGCGTGACGAGGTCGGCGTGCCCGCCGAGCGCATCCAGCGCCTCGACAAGGACAACTTCTGGGAGATGGGCGACGTCGGGCCGTGCGGGCCGAGCTCGGAGATCTTCTACGACTTCGGGCCCGCCTACGGGCCCGACGGCGGCCCCGCCAACCCGGCGGCCGAGGAGCGCTACGTCGAGATCTGGAACCTGGTGTTCACGCAGTACTTCCGCCAGCCCGGCGGCGAGCTCACCGACCTGGCCAAGCGCAACATCGACACCGGCGCCGGCCTGGAGCGGATGTTGGGCGCCGTCAACGGCACCCACTCGGTGTACGACACCGACGTGCTGGCCGCCCTCGTCGACACCGCCCAACGGGTGACCGGCCACCGCCTCGGCGGCGGCGCAGGGGTAGGGGTCCCCGCCTCGGAGCAGGACGAGCGGGGTGACGTCGCCGTGCGCCTGCTGGCCGACCACGCCCGCACCATGACCTTCCTGGTGGCCGATGGGGTCGTGCCCTCCAACGAGGACCGCGGCTACGTGCTGCGCCGCATCATCCGTCGGGCCGTGCGCTACGGCCACCTGCTCGGCGTCGAAGACGCCCTCACCCCGCCGCTGGTCGACACCGTCGTGGCCAAGATGGGCGACGACTACCCCGAGCTGGTCGAGGGCCACGACCGCATCCGTTCGCTCGTGGGTCGCGAGGAGGAGCGCTTCCGCCGCACCCTCGCCCGGGGCGCCACCGTGCTCGACGCCCGCCTCGCCGCCCTCGGCGACGGCGCCACCCTCGCCGGCGGCACGTTGTCAGGAGATGCGGCCTTCGACCTCTACGAGACCTACGGCTTCCCGGTCGAGGTGACCGAGGAGGTCGCCGCCGAGGTCGGTGTCGCCGTCGACCGGGCCGGCTACGACGCGGCCCTGGTCCGGGCCCAGGAGCAGTCGAAGCGGGGAGCTCGCCAGGGCGCCGACTACGCCAACCTCACCACCTTCACCGACGTGCTCGACCGGCACGGGCCGTCCGACTTCGTCGGCCGCGACGAGTTCGACACCAAGGCCACTGTGCTGGCGGTGGTACCCGGCCCCACCGACGGCCCCCTGGCGGGCACGGTGTCGGTGTTCCTCGACCGCACACCGTTCTACGCCGAGTCCGGCGGTCAGGTCGGTGACACCGGCACCATCGAGACCGACACCGGGCGGGCCGACGTGCTCGACACCACCTACGGCCTGCCTGGCCTCCACCGCCACGTGGCCCGGGTGGTCGAGGGCACCGTCGAGCCCGGCCAGGGTGCCCGCGCCGCCATCGACGTCTTTCGTCGCGACGCCATCCGCCGCAACCACACCGGCACCCACATCCTGCACTGGGCGCTGCGCCAGGTGCTGGGCGAGGACGTGCAGCAGCAGGGGTCCTACGTCGACGCCGAGCGCATGCGCTTCGACTTCGGCCCCGCCGACGGCCTCACCCCCGACCAGATCCGACGCATCGAGGACCTCGCCAACGGCGACGTGCTGGCCAACCCGCCGGTCCACCACTTCGAGACCACCAAGGCCCACGCCGCCGAGCTCGGTGCCATCGCCTTCTTCGGCGACAAGTACGGCGAGATCGTCCGGGTCCTCGAAGCCGGTCCCCACTCGACCGAGCTGTGCGGCGGCACCCACGTCAAGGCCCTGGGCGACATCGGCCCCATCAAGATCGTCAGCGAGGGCTCGATCGGCTCCAACCTGCGCCGCATCGAAGCCATCACCGGGTTCGGGCCCATCGACCGCCTGCGCCAAGCCGAGGACCGCCTCGCCACCATCGCCGGCGTGCTCAACACCTCGGTGGGCGAGGTGGTCGACACCGCCCACCGTCGGGTCGACGAGGCCAAGGCGCTGCGGGCCCGGGTCCGCGACCTCGAGCGCCGGCTCGCCTCCGGTCAGGCGGCCGAGCTGGCGGCAGGCGCCGTCGACGGCATCGTCGTCACTCGCGTCGAGGGCCTCGACCGCGACGGTGTGCGCGACCTCGCCGTCGCCGTGCGCGACCAGCCCGGCATCCGGGCCGTGGTCCTCGGCGCCGCGCCCGAGGGCGGGGGGGCGGCCCTGGTGGCGGCGGTGGCGCCCGGCTCGGGCCTGCATGCCGGCGAGCTCATCGCCGAGGCGTCCAAGGCCATCAAGGGTGGGGGCGGTAAGGCCCCCGACCTGGCGGTCGCCGGCGGGAAGGACCCCGCCGGCGTCGACGCCGCCCTCGCCGTCGCCCGTCGCGTCGCCGCCCCCGACACATGAGCGAGCGAACGAGCGAAGGCGCCCACCTGGCGCAACGGCGGGCGGTCGGGCTCGACCTCGGTTCGGTGCGCATCGGCGTGGCGGCCAGCGACGCCGGCGGTGTGCTGGCCAGCCCCCGGACGACGGTGCGCCGCACCCGCGACCGGGCGGGCGACCATCGTCGACTCGCCGCCCTGGTGGCCGAGGAGGGCGCCGACGTGGTCGTGATCGGGCTCCCCCTGTCGCTCGACGGCAGCGTCGGGCGGGCGGCCCGGCTGGTGCTCGACGAGCTCGACGAGCTGACGGCCGCCCTGGGCGTCCCCGTCGTCACCCACGACGAGCGCTTCACCACCACCACCGCCCACCAGCGTCTCGCCGCCGGTGGTCGCCGCAGCCGGGCCCGCCGCGAGGTCGTCGACCAGTCCGCCGCCGCCGTGCTGCTCCAGGCCTGGCTCGACGGACGGCGCCCGCGCGCGGTTACCCCTGCCGACCCAACCTTCCCCGCACCGACCGAGGAGTGTTCGTGATCGCCACCCGCACCGCCCCTACCGTGGGCCCCGGGCGATGAGCCCCTCCCCCCGCTCCCGCCCCTCGATCCGGGGCGACCACCCCGACGACCCGGACGACCGCGCCAACGAGGACGCCGACTTCGATGACGACGACCGCGACGGTGCCGCCGACACCCGGTACGGCGGCGACCGATACGACGACGGCCGATACGACGACGGCCGATACGACGACGGCGACGACTACGAGCTCGTGCGCGAGGGCTCGAGTCGCGCCCGCCGGGTCGTCACCGTGCTGGTGGCGGTGTTCGCGCTCGTGGTGGTGGCGGCGGGGGCCGCCGGGATCTGGGTCCAGCGCCAGATCGACCCGTCGGGCGATCCCGGCCCGGAGGTCGCCGTGGTGATCCCGACCGGCTCGTCCACCGGCGCCATCGCCACGCTCCTCGAGAACGAGGGCATCATCACCAACGCCCAGGTGTTCCGCTATTACGCCCGCTTCCAGGGCGACGATGGCGGGTTCCAGGCCGGCGAGTACCTGCTGCAGACCAACTCGGCCATGGGCGACGTGCTCGACACCCTGGGCGCCGGCCCCGTCCCGCCGTCGATGCGCCGCTTCACCATCCCCGAGGGCCTCACCGTCGATGAGATGGCGGCCCGCCTCGCCGAAGAGGTGCCCGGGTTCGACCTGGGCCTCGTCACCGCCGGGCTCGAGACGGTCCGCCCCCAGACCCTGCCCCCCGAGGTCACCTCGCTCGAGGGCTACCTCTTCCCCGACACCTACGAGATCCCCGCCGAGGCCGACGAGCTCGCCGCCCTCACCGTGATGGCCAGCCAGTTCGACGCCGTCGCCGCCGAGACCGGCCTGGTGGCCGGCGCCGAGGCCAGGGGCCTGACGCCGTACGAGATCGTCACCGTCGCCTCCCTCATCCAGGAGGAGGCCGGCATCGCCGAGGACATGCCCAAGATTGCCCGGGTGATCTACAACCGCCTCGAGATCGGCGAGCCGCTCGGCATCGACGCCACCAGCTGCTACCTGATCGAGGAGCGACCCTGTCGCCTCACGACGAGCGACCTGCAGAGCGACAACCCCTACAACACCCGGATCAACCAGGGCCTGCCCCCCACCCCGATCGCCGCCCCCGGCCGCGACGCCATCGCCGCCGCCCTCCAACCCGCCGACGGGCCGTGGATCTTCTACGTCCTCGATCCCGACGAGTCCCGCACCCCCCCCGGCGGCCACTTCTTCACCGAATCCGCCAGCGAGTTCGCCGAGGTCAAGGCCGAGTGCGAAGAGGCGGGCCTCGGCTGTGGCTGAAGCGGGGTCTCCCCAGAGAGTTGGGGGCTCCGTCATGGGGATTTCGGCTGCGACGAGGTTGGCTGGGGTGATCGGGACGCCGGTGCGCCATTCGTTGTCGCCGGCGTTGCACAACGCCGCCGTTGCGGCCACCGGGCTGGACTGGGTGTTCGTGGCGCTCGAGGTGGCGGCCGGCGACGTCGGGCGGGCGCTCGACGGGGCGCGGGCGCTCGGGTTCGGCGGGTTGTCGGTCACCATGCCTCACAAGGCCGCCGCCGCCGCGCTGGTGGACGAGTGCGCCGAGGACGCCGCCCTGCTCGGCGCCGTCAACTGCGTCGTGGCGGTGGACGGGGGCCGGTTGCGGGGCGAGAACACCGACGGCGGCGGCTTCGTCGACAGCCTGGCCGAGGTCGGCGTCGATCCTCGGGGCATGTGCTGTGCCGTGCTGGGCGGCGGCGGCGCGGCCCGGGCGGTGATCGTCGCCCTCGCCCGGGCGGGGGCCGCCGAGGTTCGGGTGGTCAACCGCACACCGGCCGGTGCGGTGGCGGCGGCCGGACTGGTCGGCGCGGTGGGGCGGGTCGTCGACGACGCCGCCGGGGCGGTGGCCGGCGCCGACCTGGTGGTCAACGCCACCCCGGTCGGCATGGGCGACGACCCCGCCAGCCCCCTCGCCGCCGGGGAGCTGCGGCCCGGCCAGGTCGTCGCCGACCTGGTGTACGAGCCGAGGGAGACACCGCTGCTGCGCCTCGCCCGTCAGGCCGGGGCGGTGCCGGTCGACGGGCTGGGAATGCTCGTCCACCAGGCGGCTCGCGCCTTCGCGTTGTGGACATCGATCGAGGCTCCGGTGGCGGCGATGCGGGCGGCGGCCGATGCCGAGCTCGCCACCCGAAGCCTGCGCTGACACCCGCACCCCCGTCGGCGTACGCCTCGGGCACCGCGAGCGTCGAACCCGAACCGGCCGGGGGCTCACGATCGGTACCTCCCGGCCGATGGAGGCAAGCCCCACCCATCGAACGCCCGGAGGTCATCGTGGCGCTGCAGGGAACGCTCGACACCTTCTCCGTCCCGGACGTCCTCCGGCTACTGGCCTCGACCCGCAAGCAGGGCCGGCTCCTCCTCAGCGGCACCCGGGGCGAGGGCAGCGTCTGGCTCGACGACGGCCGGGTGGTCGACGTCACGGTCCCGGCCGCGCCCGAGGTCGGCATGGCCGATGCCTTGTTCGAGATCCTGCGGGCCGCTGACGGTGCCTTCGCCTTCGAGGCCGGCCTCGCCGCGCCCGACGATTCGGCCGAGGGCCAGGACGTCGAGGCGCTGCTTTCCGAGGTCGAGGAGCGCGTCGCCGAGTGGCAGCAGATCGAAGCGGTGGTCCCCTCCCTGCGCGCCTTCGTCGCGTTGAGCCCCGAGCTCCCCGACGGCCCCGTGACCCTCGACGCCGAGACCTGGAAGGTGGTGGTCGCCATCGCCGGTGGCGCCACCGTGGCCGAACTGGCCGGTGACCTCGGCCTCACCGAGGTGCCGGCCTGCCGGGCCGTCCGTGACGTGATCGAGCTCGGTATCGCCATCTGCGCTCCCACCCCCCCCGATGGTTGGGACGACGTCGACGGGGTCACGGCGCCCGCCATCGGCCCTGACGCCACCGGCGGGGACGGGCCCGACGCGACCTTCGGCCACGAGGCCGACACCGGCGGCGTGCACCCGGTCGGGGCGCCGATGCCGGCATGGGACGATGCGCCCGCTGCCGGGCCGGCGCCGGCATGGGACGATGCGCCCGCCGCCCTCGCCTGGGCCGCTGATCCCGTCGCCGCACCGTGGACGCCCGGTCCGGCCGCTGTCCTGCCGGCCGCCCCCGCCTGGGACCACTCGCGACCCGAGACCGTCGCCGAACCGGAGTACTCGACGTCAGCGTCGGTGCCGCTCGACACCGACGACGAGGGCGACGCCGGCAACGGGTGGCCCGGCCCCACGGGCTGGGCGCAAGCCGACCAGGACGTCCACCGCGGCCCGGCTGCGCCCACCGGTAGCGGACTGAGCCCCCAGGCGGCGCACGCCCTCGCGGCAGTCGCCGGCGATGGGCCGGCCGACGCCCCCGCCGAGCGCGATCGGGCCGACGATCCCGGCCAGCGCGGCCTTCTGGTGAAGTTCCTCAGCTCCGTCCGTCCCTGACGCGCCCATCGGGGGGATTGTGGTGTTGCTGTCGGTTCGCCATCCGGCAAGGCGCCGGCTGCCTCCGGCAGCGGTGGCGCTGGGCCCGGTCGCCGTCGTCGGTGCGCTGGCCGGAGCCGTAGGGTCGCCACTCATGACCGAGCGCAGCGAGGGCATGCCGGGCGCGCGAGCGCCAGCGAGCCGCACG
>JBBJOU010000084.1:0-8106 GCA_037724305.1 Acidimicrobiales bacterium | reverse complement strand
GATCGGCGCCGCCGGGGTGGCGGGCCACTCGAGCTGGCCGCGGGCCATGTCGCGGATGTCGCTCAGGCGGTAGCCCTCCAGCAGCACCCGCATGCGCTGGCCGAACTCGCCCCAGACGGCGAGCAGGACGCACTGGCCCTCGTGGTCGCAGGCGCCGTCCTGGTGGGGTTCGCCGAAGTCACCGACCACGATCGGGCCGTCGACGGCCGAGACGATGTCGGCCAGGGTGATCTGCTCCGGGGCCCGGGCCAGCACGTAGCCACCGCCCACGCCCCGTTTGGAGCGCACCAGCCCGGCGCCCTTCAGGGCGAGCAGGATCTGCTCCAGATAGGGCTGGGGGAGGCCGGTGCGCTCGGCGATGTCGCGCACCGACGTCGGCCGCGGCTCGTCCTCGCGCAGCGACAACGACAGCAGCGCCCGGCATGCGTAGTCCCCCCGGGTCGACACCTTCATCGCCGTCGATCGTAGGCGGCACCAGGCCGCGCCTAGGGTTACCCAACGATGGTTGCTGGGCATCTGCAGGGGAGCGCGTCCACCGCCACGATGGCCGCCGACACCGAGCCGGCGCTGCCGGACTACGGGGGGGCGTGCATCTGCAACGTCGTCCCGGCGCTGCTCGAACCTGGCCCCGAGCCGCCGGCGTGGCTGCCGGCGCCGGCGGTCGACGCCGAGCAGGTCGTGCTCCTGCTGCTCGACGGCGTCGGCTGGGAACAGCTGCAGGCCCGCCCCACGGTGGCGCCGACCATGACGGCGATGGCCGGCGGCCCGATCGCCACCGTGCTGCCCACCACCACCGCCACCGCCCTCACCTCGCTCACGACCGGCACCCCGCCGGGCGAGCACGGCGTGATCGGGTACCGGGTGTCGGTCGAGGGCGAGGTGCTGAACGTGCTGCGGTGGTCGACCCGCAAGGGTGACGCCCGGCCGACGGTGCCGCCCGGCGAGATGCAGCCCCAGCCCGCGTTCGCCGGTCACCGGCCGCCGGTGGTGACGCGGGCCGAGTTCGCCACCACCGGCTTCACCGGCGCCCACCTCGAGGGGGGACGGTTCCGGGGTTGGCGGATGCCGTCGAGCCTGGTCACCGAGTGCGCCCAGCTGGTCCGGTCCGGCGAGCCGTTCACCTACGCCTACTACGACGGCGTCGACAAGGTCGCCCACGAGTACGGCCTCGGCGAGCACTACGACGCCGAGTTGGCCGCCGCCGACCGCCTCGTGGCCCAGGTGCTCGATGCGGTGCCCGCCGGGACGTGCGTGGTGGTCACCGCCGACCACGGCCAGGTCGACACCGGCGACGACGTCGTGCCCGTGGCCGGCGAGGTCCTCGCCCACGTCAGCTACCAGTCGGGCGAGGGCCGCTTCCGCTGGCTCCACGCCCGCCCGGGCCGGGCCCGGGCCCTGCGTGATGCTGCCGAGGCCGCCCACGGCCACCAGGCCTGGGTGCGCACCCGCGACGAGCTGGTGGACCAGGGCTGGTTCGGGCCCCGGGTCACCGCCGACGCCCGCAGCCGCCTCGGAGACGTCGCCCTGGTCGCCAAGGGGACCATCGCCTTCACCGAACCCACCGACGGCGGCCCCTACGTGCTCATCGGCCGCCACGGCTCGGCTACCACGGCCGAGCTGCTCGTCCCCCTCCTCGCCGCCCGCGCGTAATCATGGTCGGCTCCGGGCGTCGCCTCGCCCTGGGGGGCTCGGCGGACCGGTGGCGCGTCACCGGCACTCCGCTCCGCCAGCGGTGGTCGTCAGGGGTCTGGGCGACGGCGGCGAGTGGTGGCGGGAGGCACGGGTAGGGTCGTCATTCATGGCTGACCTCCCGCCGACGACACCCGATGACGAGCCCGACGACGGTGGCGAACCGCCCGTCCTCCTCGCCGAGGCGGTCGAGGACGGCGGCGACGAGCGGGGCGAGTCGGTGGAGTCGCCGGCCAAGGTCATGCGGATCGGCTCGATGATCAAGCAGTTGCTCGAGGAGGTCCGTTCGGCCTCGTTGGACGTTCCCGGACGGGACCGGCTGAAGGAGATCTACGAGACCTCGATCGAGGAGCTGGCGACCTCGCTCTCGCCCGACCTGCGCGACGAGCTGACCCGCCTGGCCCCGCCGTTCTCGTCGGACACCCCCTCCGAGCCCGAGCTGCGCGTCGCCCAGGCCCAACTCGTGGGGTGGCTCGAAGGCCTGTTCCACGGCATCCAGGCCACCCTCTTCGCCCAGCAGATGGCCGCCCGCCAACAGCTCGAGCAGATGGGCCGCCAGCTCCCGCCCGGCGCGGCCGGCCCCGACACCGCCGACGCCCGTCCCGGGACCACCTATCTCTGAGCCCCCGGCCCCCGAGCAGCCGCCCCCCGACGCCGACGGCGACGGCGACGGTGAGGGGCAGCGAAGCACGGTGCCCGACGCGCTCGGCGCCCAGCCGACCGGCGACGATGCCGCCAAGCCGGCCGCCGAGGACGACGACGGCGAGCCCGACGGCCGGGCGTACTGACGGCCACGCCGGCGTGGCCGGCGCGCTACGGTGGCCCTCGTCGAAACCACATCGGTGTGATTTGTCCACAGGCGGTGGATAACCGCTGTGGAGCGGGTGTGGAGGGCCACGAGGAACAGCCGAGGGAGAACCCGCCGTGGCGGCCAGCTTCAGCCACCTGCACGTGCACACCGAGTACTCGATGCTCGACGGGGCGTCGCGAATCGACGAGCTGGTGGCGGCGGTGGCCGCCGACGGCCAACCGGCGGTCGGCATCACCGACCACGGCAACATGTACGGCGTCCTGCCCTTCTACAAGGCGTGCAAGGCGCAAGGGGTCACGCCGGTCATCGGCAGCGAGCTCTACATGGCCCACGACCGCCGCGACGAGCGGGCCCTCACCCGGGGGCGGCCCCGGGCGGGAGGCACCGTCGACGACACCGGCGGCGACGCCGAGGAGGGCCGCAAGGCGTGGTACCACCTCACCGTCCTGGCCGAGGACAACACCGGCTACCGCAACCTGATCCAGCTCTCGTCTCGTGCCTTCCTCGAGGGCTACTACCGCAAGCCGAAGGTCGACTGGGAGCTGCTGGCCGACCACAGCGAGGGGGTCATCGCCACCACCGGCTGCCTCGGCGGCCATGTGCTGCAGAGCCTGCTCAACGGTGACGCCGATGCGGCGCTGGCCAAGGCCGCTCGGCTCCAGGACATCTTCGGGCGCGACAACCTCTTCGTGGAGCTGCAGGACCACGGCATCGCCGAGCAGCACAAGACCAATCCCCAACTGGTCGACATCGCCCGCAAGATCAAGGCGCCGCTGCTCGCCACCAACGACAGCCACTACACCCGCCCCGAGGACGCCGAGGCCCACGACGCCCTCCTCTGCGTGCAGACCGCGGCGCTGATCTCCCAGGGCGCCGAGGAGCGGTTCAAGTTCAAGGGTGCGGGCCACTACCTGAAGTCGGCCCGGGAGATGCGCCACCTCTTCCGTGACCACGAGGAGGCGTGCGACAACAGCCTGTGGATCGCCGAGCGGGCGAAGGTCGAGATCGAGTTCGGCAAGCCCCAGCTGCCCGACTTCGACCTGCCCGAGGGCTTCACCGACGACGCCGCCTACCTGCGCCACCTCACCTTCGAGGGGGCGCGGGCGCGCTGGGGCGACCAGCTCGACGACGTCACCGTGGAGCGCCTCGCCTTCGAGCTCCAGGTCATCGCCGACATGGGGTTCTCGGCCTACTTCCTCATCACCTGGGACCTCATCCGCCACGCCCGCGACGCCGGGATCCGGGTGGGCCCCGGGCGCGGTTCGGCCGCCGGATCGGCGGTGGCGTACTCCCTGCGCATCACCGACCTCGACCCCATCCGCTACGACCTCCTCTTCGAGCGCTTCCTCAACCCGAGCCGCATCTCCATGCCTGACATCGACATGGACTTCGACTCCCGCTACCGCGACGAGATGATCCGCTACGCGGCAGAGCGCTACGGCCGCGACCGGGTGGCCCAGATCATCACCTTCGGCACCATCAAGGCCCGCCAGGCGGTGCGCGACGCCGCCCGCGTCCTCGGCTACCCCTACGCGGTCGGCGACAAGGTGGCCAAGGCCATGCCGCCGCTGGTGATGGGTCGCGACACGCCGTTGTACGCCTGCCTGGCGCCGCATCCCGGCTACGACGGCGGCTACAAGATGGCCGGTGAGCTGCGGGCCATGTACGAGACCGACCCCGACATCACCCGCGTCGTCGACGTGGCCAAGGGGCTCGAGGGGATGCGGCGCAGCGACGGCATCCACGCCGCGGCGGTGGTGATCACCAAGGAGCCCCTCACCGACTACCTCCCGGTCCAGCGCAAGCCCGAGGCCGGCCAGGCGCCCGAGGAGGCGCCCATCGTCACCCAGTACGAGATGAACGGCGTCGAGGAGCTCGGCCTGCTCAAGATGGACTTCCTCGGCCTGCGCAACCTCGACGTGCTCGCCGACGCCGTCACCCTCATCGAGTCGTTCCGCGGGGTCACCGTCGACATCGACGCCGTCGCCCTCGACGACGAGCCCACCCTCGAGCTGCTGCGGCGGGGCGACTCCATCGGCGTGTTCCAGCTCGAGGGCACCAACATGCGCGCGCTCATGCGCTCACTGGCGCCCACCTCGTTCGAGGACGTCGCCGCCCTCGTGGCCCTCTACCGCCCGGGCCCCATGGCGGCCAACATGCACAACGACTACGCCGACCGCAAGAACGGCCGGCAAGCCGTCAGCTACCTGCATCCCGACGCTGAGGAGATCCTGGGCTCCACCTACGGGTTGTGCATCTACCAGGAGCAGGTCATGCGAGTGGCGCAGCGCTTCGCCGGCTTCTCCCTCGCCGAGGCCGACAACCTGCGCAAGGCCATGGGCAAGAAGAAGCGGGAGGTGATGGCCGAGGAGAAGCAGAAGTTCGTGTCCGGCTGCACCGCCACCGGCTACGGGGCGAAGCTGGGCGAGACGTGGTTCGGGATCATCGAGCAGTTCGCCGACTACGCCTTCGGCAAGGCCCACAGCTACGGCTACGGGTTCATCGCCTTCCAGACCGCCTACCTCAAGGCAAACTTCCCGGTCGAGTACCTCGCTGCCCTGCTCACCAGCGTGCGCACCAACTTCGACAAGGCCGCGGTCTACCTGGCCGAGTGCCGCACCATGGCCATCGAGGTGCTCGTCCCCGACGTCAACCGGTCGCAGTCGGACTTCGTGCCCGCCCGCCTGCCCGACGGTCGCGAGGGCATCCCCTTCGGCATGGCCGCCATCCGCAACGTGGGCACCGCCCTGGTCGGCCTCATCGTCGCCGAACGCGAGGAGCGGGGGCCGTATGTCGATTTCCTCGACTTCTGCGATCGGGTGCCCCTCACCGTGCTCAACAAGAAGACGCTCGAATCGCTCGTCAAGGCGGGGGCGTTCGACTCGCTCGGCCACGCCCGCCTCGGTCTGCTCGAGACGATGGAGGACATCGTCGACAAGACCCTCGCCCGCCGCCGGGAGCACGACATGGGCGTCATGACGTTGTTCGGGGCGAGCGACGACGGTGACACCGGCTACGACGACCGCCCGGCGATCGGCAGTCGGGAGTTCGACAAGCGCACCAAGCTGGCGTTCGAGAAGGAGATGCTCGGGCTGTACGTGTCCGATCACCCCCTGCTCGGCGCCGAGGCTGCCCTGCGCCGCCGCACCGACGGCACCATCGGCGAGGTCGCCGAGGCCGACGACGGCTCCATCCGGGTCGTCGGCGGCGTGATCACCGCGCTGTCGCGCAAGTGGACCCGCGCCGGCGACCAGATGGCGGTGTTCTGCCTGGAGGATCTCACGACGACCATCGAGGTCATGGTCTTCCCCAAGGCCATGACCATGGTCGGCCACAAGCTGGCCGACGACGCCGTGGTGCTGGTCAAGGCCCGCGTCGACCATCGTGACGAGCAGGCCAAGCTCGTCGTCATCGACGTCGAGGCCTTCGACGGTGTGCCCGACGGCGCCCCGCCGGTGCGCCTCCAGGTGGCGCCCGCCGCCCTGTCGGACGCCCTCATCGGTGACCTCAAGCGGTTGCTGGTCGACCACCCGGGGGAGTCACCGGTCTTCCTGCACGTCGGTGACAACCGGGTGCTGCGACTGCCCGACGACTGCTGTATTGACGTGACCAACGGCTTCGCCGGTGAGGTGCGGGCGCTCCTCGGTGCCGACTGCCTGCTATGAGCCCAGTTGCGCCGGGGCGGTCATCCCGGCTGGACTGTAGGGGGTCCGTCAGCCGGTTCGAACGGGGGCATGGGTAGCTCATGGCGATCGAGGTGGAGACCAAGGACTGCACGGCCCTCTCCGACGCGGAGCTGGCGGAGATGGCGGACCTCTGCGCCGACGGCCCGAGCCGCTACGAGTCCGGTCTGCTGTCGAAGATGGCCGAGGCCTGGGTGCTCATCACCCAGGCCCGCGTGGCCGGCAAGTTGACGGGGTTCTCGTTCTGCACCCTCGAGCGCATCGGCGGCACCCCTTCGGTCCTCATCGGGTTGGCGTCGGTGAAGCGCTCGAGCAAGCGGGACACGGTGCTGAAGGCCATCCTGCACGAGCACTTCCGTCGCGCCGTGCTGGCGTTTCCGGACGAGGACGTCCTCCTCGGTGCCCGCCTGGTCGACCCCAGCGGGTTCGAGGCCTACAAGCTGCTCGAGGACATCGTCCCCCGGCCCGGCCACAAGGCGACCGGCGAGGAGCGGGCCTGGGGGCGGCGCCTGGCCAAGCGCTTCGCGGTCGACACCTACGACGACCGGGCGTTCATCGCCACCGGCGACGGCGCCTACCCGCCGGCCATCGACCACCAGTCGTTGCGCCCCGACACCGTCGACCCCGACGTCACCGCCCTCTTCGACGGCCTCGACGCAACCCGTGGCGACAGCCTCATCGCCTTCGGCTGGGCCATGGCCGAGTTCCTCGCCAAGCGGGGCTAGCGCACCCCGACGTGCCCTTCGTCGTCCACAAGGTCGTGCTCGAGAGCGTCACCGACGCGTCCGGGATGGCCCGCCTGATCGCCGACGGCGCCTTCGCCGCCGACGACGTGGTGGCGGTGATCGGCAAGACCGAGGGCAACGGCGGCGTCAACGACTTCACCCGGATCCTGGCCGACCAGGCGTTCCGGGGCGTCCTCGTCGAGCTCGGCACCCGGACCCTCGACGAGGTGCGCCGGGTGCCGATGGTGTGGTCGGGCGGGACCGACGGCGTCCTCACCCCCCATGCCACCGTGTTCGCCCGCGGCGGCGCCCACGACGCCGCCGCCACCTCCGCCCGCTTGTCGGTCGGCATCGCCCTGAGCGACGTCATCCTCCCCGAGCACATCGGCCGGCCCGCCATGGTGGCGACCGTCGCCGACGGCGTGCGCCGGGCGATGGCCGACGCCGCCATCGACGACCCGGCCGAGGTGCACTACGTCCAGACCAAGACCCCGTTGCTCACCATGGCCACCATCGCCGAGGCCCGGGCCCGGGGCGAGACCTGCGCCACCGACGAGCCGCTCGAGTCGATGAACCTGTCGAACGGCACCACCGCGCTCGGCATCGCCGTCGCCCTCGGCGAGATCGACGAGCCGACGGCCGAGCAGATCGGCAGCGACCTGTCGCTCTACTCGAGCGTGGCGTCGTGCTCGTCGGGTGTCGAGCTCGACCGGGCGCAGATCGTGGTGGTGGGCAACGCCCCTGGTGTCGGCGGGAGCCTGCGGGTCGGTCACGGGGTGATGGCCGACGCCCTCGACGCCGACGGGGTTTACGACGCCATCCGCTCGGCGGGCCTCGACCTGCCCGACCGGCCGCGAGCCGAGGACCTGGAAGACCGGCTGGTCAACGTGTTCGTCAAGTGCGAGGCCGACCCCAGCAGCCGGCTCCGAGGGCGGCGCCAGGTCGCCCTCGACGACTCCGATGTCCACCACCACCGCCACATCAAGGCGGCGGTCGGTGGCGTCGTCGCCCACGCCGTCGGCGACCCGGCGGTGTTCGTCTCCGTCGCCGCCCTGCACCAGGGCCCGACCGGTGGGGGGCCGGTGGCGGCCATCGTCGACGTCGGCGAGGCGTAAGGGCCCGCCGGGAAACAACCTTGGCGTTTGGACGGCCGGATGACGCCGCTCGCGGCGTCCTTCTCCTCGACAGGGGGATGGCC
>JBBJOU010000083.1:0-8183 GCA_037724305.1 Acidimicrobiales bacterium | reverse complement strand
GCGATGGCCCGGGCGCGGTCGAGGTCGGCGGAGGCGTCGACGTAGACGTGGCAGTTGCCGTCGCCGTCGATCACGAAGGGCACGGTGGCGTGCTCGAGGATGGAGGCGATGAGCGACGGCCCGCCCCGGGGCACGAGCAGGTCGATGGCGCCCCGCTGCTGCATGAACTCGACGGCCGCCTCCCGGCTGGTGTCCTCGACCAGTACGAGGGCGTCCTCGGGCAGGCCGGCCTTGGCCACCGCGTCGCGCAGCACGGCGGCGATGGCCGTGTTCGACGTGATCGCCCCCGAGCTGCCGCGCAGGAAGGCGGCGTTGCCCGACTTGAGGCACAGCCCGAAGGCGTCGCTGGTGACGTTGGGGCGGTTCTCGTAGATGACGGCCACCACGCCGAGGGGCACCCGCAGGCGCTCGACCCGCAGCCCGTTGGGCCGCACCCAGCCGTCGGCCACCTCGCCGACGGGGTCAGCCAACGCCGCCACCTGGCGCAGGCCGGCGGCCATGGCCTCGACCCGGGCGGCGGTCAGGCGCAGCCGGTCGACCACCGTCGCTGACGTGCCCGCCGCCTCGGCTCGGGCCACGTCGACCTCGTTGGCCGCCAGCACGTCGCCCGTGCGCTCGACCAGCAGGTCGGCGGCGGCGTGCAGGGCGGCGTCGCGCGCCTCGGTCGACGACGTCGCCAGCGCCCGGCTGGCCGCCTTCGCCCGGCGGCCGAGCTCGGCGATCGGGGCGGTGGTGGGGGTCGGGGTGTCGGCCACGGGCATCGGTGTCAACGATAGATGGGTGCGCTCGATGTGCGAGGCTCCGCCGCATGGCCGGCGCGCTCGTGGACCCTGTGCGCCGCTTCGTCGAGGAGCTGGCGCCGGTGGTCGAGGGGCTGGGCGGCCAGGTGGCCGGCGTCGACGCCCGCCGACTGCGCGAGGACGTCGCCGTCGAGGCGACCACGCTGGTGTGCGCGTTCATCGACGCCGACGAGCGCCACACCGACGACGAGCTGCGGGCCCTCGTCGAGGCGTGCGGGCCCCACCTGCCCACCTCGCTCGCGCGGGCGACACCGGCCGCCCTGCGCGCCGCCGGCCTGGTCAGCGGCAAGCGGGCCACCCTCGACGCACCGTCCACGCTGTTCGAGGTGCTGCTCGGGGCCGACGGCCGGGAAGGCACCGCCCACGCCCGCACCTACTACGAGCGGGCCATGGACATCGCCTTCGCGGTGGCGGCCGTCGACCTCCACCCCTCACGCGAGGAGCTGGAGACCATCGAGCGCTTCCGGGGCCGCCTCCTCGACGCCATCGCCGACGCCCGCCCAGCGCCGGGCGCGACCCCGGCCGCCGCTACCGCCGGCGGCCCGCCCGCCAAGGACGACGAGGAGGTCGAGCTCCCGCCGGAGCGGACCATCGAAGACCTCCTGGCCGAGCTCCACGCCCTCATCGGCCTCGACGGTGTGAAGCGCGAGGTGCAGCTCCTCGTCGACCTCGCTCACGTCGAGCGTCTCCGTCGCGAGCTCGACCTGCCCGTGGTCGAGCAGAGCCGCCACCTCGTGTTCACCGGCAACCCCGGTACCGGCAAGACCACGGTGGCCCGGGTGCTGTCGCAGCTCTACCGCACCCTCGGCGTGGTCGACAAGGGCCACCTGGTGGAGACCGACCGTTCCCAGCTCGTGGCCGGCTTCGTCGGCCAGACCGCCATCAAGGTGCGCGAGGTGTTCGACAAGGCCGACGGCGGCACGCTGCTCGTCGACGAGGCCTACGCCCTGGTGCGCGGCGGCGGCAACGACTTCGGCCGGGAGGCCATCGACACCATCGTGAAGCTGGTCGAGGACCGCCGCGACGCCCTCGTGGTCATCGTCGCCGGTTACCCCGAGGAGATGGCCGTGTTCGTCGAGGCCAACCCCGGCCTGCGGTCGCGCTTCCCCAAGTCGATCCACTTCCCCGACTACACGACCGACGAGCTGCTCGCCATCTTCACCCTGATGGGCGAGAAGCACCGCTACGAGCTATCGGAATCGGCACGGGCGGCGACGACGGCGTGGTTCGACGCCGTGCCCCGCGAGCGCGGCTTCGGCAACGGCCGCCTGGCCCGCAACCTGTTCGAGACGGCGGTCTCCCGCCAGGCCAGCCGCCTCGCCAAGGCCACCGCCCCGGTCACCGAGGACGTCCTCGTCACCCTCGAGCCCGCCGACCTTCCCGCCCCCGGCGAGACCCTCTGACGCCGCTCTGCGGGCCGCGGGCTACGCCGCCGCCACCATCACCGCTGCCACCGCGGCGAGGCCGAGGCCGACGCGCTGCGGGGGGCACAGTCGTTCGGCGAGGAAGAGGCGGGCGAGCACGACGGTGCCGGCGGGGTAGAGGGAGGTGAGCACGGCCACGACCGACAGCAGCCCCTCGCGGGTGGCGAAGACGTAGGCGGCGTTGGCGACCACGTCGAGGACACCGGCGAGCACCGCCAGGCGCCAGGTTCCGGCGCCGAGGGGGCGAGAGACGGTGAAGCGGCTGCGCACCAGCAGGGCGAAGAGGGCGACCGAGGCGAGGCGGGCCACCAGGACCGGCCACAGGCCGGCATCGTCGCCGGCCTCGGCCAGCACCACGAAGAACACGCCGAAGCCGGCGCCGGAGGCGAGGGCGAGGCCGATGACCCGCCGGTCCCGGATGCCTCGGCGGCCGTCCTCGTCGTCCTCGGCCGACACCAGCGCGATGGCGACGAGGGCGAGGACGATGCCCGCACCGGCGATGATCGACGGGCGCTCACCCTGCACCAGGCCGTAGAGGACGGGTACCGCCGTGCCCAGGAGCGCGGTGATCGGCGCGACCACACTCATCGTGCCGACGGCGAGCCCCTGGTAGAAGAGCGCCACGGCCAGGCCGCCGGAGACGCCGGCGGCCACCCCGATCACGGCGTCGCCGCCGGTCAGCACGCCGCCGGCGAACGGTGCGACCACCACCAGCAGGGCCAGACCGACGGCGTGGGTGCGCAGGACCACCCCGCTCACCGGCGAACGCCGGGACGCCAGGCCACCGAAGAAGTCGCCGGTGCCGTAGGCGGCGGCGGAGAGGAGGGCGAGGAGGGCGGCCATGAGGGAGGGGTCGGGCGTGGTGCAGTCGAGGTGACCGCACGGATCATCGTACTGCACCGGTCAGTGTGTTGGACAACGAGGTTCTCTAGAGTGCACCACGATGGAGACCTTCGCCGAGCGGGTTCGAACCGTGGTGGCCTCACTCGAACCGGGGCACGTGGTGAGCTACGGCGACGTGGCCGCCGAGGCCGGCCGACCCGGCGCCGCTCGCGGCGTCGGTCAGGTGCTGGCTCGCGCCAGCGGTGAGCTCCCGTGGTGGCGGGTCGTCTACGGCGACGGGCGCCTGGCGCCGTGCGATCCCGACGAGCAGCGCCGACGCCTCACCGCCGAGGGTGTCGAGGTCGACGGTCATCGGGTCCGGGCCCGGCGCCCGGACCGGTAGGCGGCGTCATGCCCGAGACCCAGGCGGTGGCGGCCGCCGTCGCTCACAACACCCGTCGGCTGCGCACCGCCCGGGGCTGGAGCCTCGACACGCTGGCGGCGCGCTCCGGGGTGAGCAAGGGGATGCTGGTGCAACTCGAGGCCGCCCGCACCAATCCCAGCATCGGCACCCTGTGCAAGGTGGCCGAGGCGCTGCACATCTCGTTGGCCGGCCTGGTGGAGGTGGAGGCGGCGCCAACCGTGCGGGTCGTCGCGGCCGGCGACGGCATCGCCCTGTGGCGCGGTGCCGCCGGCGGGGTGGGCGAGCTCCTGGTCGGCGCCGACGAGCCCGCCCACGTCGAGCTCTGGGAGTGGCGCCTCGAGCCGGGCGATCGCCACGGGGCCGACGCTCACGCCGACGCCACGCTGGAGCTGCTCCACGTGCTCGGCGGCACGCTCACGCTCGAGGTCGACGGCCTCGTCCACGCGCTCCCCACCGGCGCCGCCGCCGGGTTCCGCGCCGACCGCCCCCACGAGTACCGCAACATCCACCGCCGGACCGCCCGCTTCACCATGGTGATCCTGCAGACCGACGCCGACTTCGACGCCTGGTCCGCCGCTCGCGCCGACGCCGTGCGAGAGGACGGCGGCGACGCCGCGCCGCTGGCAGTGCCCGGGTCGCCGTCGAAGCGAGTTGACTGAGCCGGTGGACCTCCTCGTCGTCGTCGGTGCCGCCACCCCACCCTCCCGCCTCACCGCCCGGGCGCGGCGCACGGTGCACGTGCCCGCCGGCGAACCTCCCACCGCGCTGCTCGCCGAGCTCCGAGGTCACGTGCCCCGCCGCGTGGGTGTCGTCGGCGCCGGGGCCGACGCTGCCCCGGTCGCCGGCGAGCTCCACCGCCGGGGCCTCCCGGTGTCACTGCACACCGACGCCGCGGTCGACGCGCCGGCCGGCGTGCCGGTGCTGGCGATGACCGATCCCGGCCCGCCGATGGACGTGGCCGACGACCTGCTCGCCCTGATCGGCAACACGCCGATGGTCCGCCTCGATCGCACCGCCCACGATGTCGACTGCCATCTGGTGGCCAAGCTCGAGCTCTACAACCCCGGCTTCTCGTCCAAGGACCGTCCCGCCCTCGCCATGGTCACCGCCGCCGAGGCCGACGGACGCCTGCGGCCCGGCGGCACCATCGTCGAGCCCACCAGCGGCAACACCGGCGTGGGGCTGGCCATCGTCGCCGCCCGCAAGGGCTACCGCTGCGTGTTCATCTGCCCGGACAAGGT
The DNA here is from genome assembly GCA_037724305.1 of Acidimicrobiales bacterium. Taxonomy (GTDB): domain Bacteria; phylum Actinomycetota; class Acidimicrobiia; order Acidimicrobiales; family JACDCH01; genus JBBJOU01. The sequence continues at coordinate 3,472 of JBBJOU010000083.1, read as the reverse complement.
CGCCTTCGACAAGATCGCCCAGCTCCGCGCCTACGGCGCCGAGGTCCACGTCTGTCCCACCTCGGTCGCCCCCGACGATCCCCGCAGCTACTACTCGGTGTCCGACCGCCTGGTCACCGAGATCCCCGGCGCCTGGAAGCCCGACCAGTACAGCAACCCCGACAACCCCCGGTCGCAGTACGACACCGCCGGCCCCGAGATCTGGGCGCAGACCGCCGGGCGCGTCACCCACTTCGTGTGCGGGGTGGGCACGGGCGGCACCATCTCGGGCATCGGGCGCTACCTGAAGGAGCAGAACCCGGCCATCCAGGTGATCGGGGCCGACCCGGAGGGCTCGGTCTACTCCGGCGGCACGGGGCGGCCCTACCTGGTCGAGGGCATCGGTGAGGACTTCTGGCCGGCCGCCTACGACCCGACGGTGGCCGACCGCATCGAAGCGGTGAGCGACGCCGAGAGCTTCGCCACCGCCCGCCGCGTCACCCGGGAGGAGGGGCTGCTCATCGGCGGCTCCGGCGGCACCGCCATCGCCGCCGCCCTGCGAGTGGCCGACGGGCTCCCCCCTGACGCCGTGGTGGTCGTGCACATCCCCGACTCGGGGCGCGGGTACCTGTCGAAGCTGTTCGACGACCGGTGGATGGCCGACCATGGCTTCATCCGGGGCACCGGGGCCACCGTCGGCGCGCTGCTCGGACGGCGCAGCGGCGACATTCCCGACCTGGTCCACACCCACCCCGAGGAGACGGTGCGCCAGGCCATCGACATCCTGCGCGAGTACGGCGTCAGCCAGATGCCGGTGGTCAAGCACGAGCCCCCGGTCGTGCTCGCCGAGGTGGTGGGCGCGGTCACCGAGCGTGACCTGCTCTCCTCGGCGTTCGCCCGTCCCGAGGTGCTCGACCGGCCCGTCGCCGAGGTGATGGGCCCGGCCCTCCCGACGGTCGGGGTGGGCGAGGCCCTCGACATCGCCGTCGCCCGCCTCGAGGCGGCACCGGCCGTGCTCGTGCTCGACGGCGGCCACCCGATCGGCGTGGTGAGCCGGGCCGACGTGCTCGGCGCCCTCGCTGCCCGGGCCGGCACCACGCCGGGCGACCCGGCCAGCGAGGGCGGTGCCTGATGGTCGAACCCGCCCGCCTCCCCCACCTGGGCTTCGCGACGCGTGCGGTGCACGGCGCCGGCGCCCCCGACCCCGCCACCGGCGCGGTGGTGCCGCCCATCCACCTCGCCACCACCTACGCGCAGACCGGCGTCGGTGGTCTCGTCGCCGGCTTCGAATACGCCCGGTCGGGTAACCCGACCCGCGCCGCGCTCGAGGCCCACCTCGCCGCCCTCGAAGGAGCGTCGGCCGGGTTCGCCTTCGCATCCGGCTTGGCGGCCGAGGACGCCCTGCTCCGTCTCAACCGGCCCGGCGACCACGTGCTGGTGCCCGACGACGCCTACGGCGGCACCCACCGCCTGGCCGTGCGGGTCCACGAGCCCACCGGCGTCGCCGTGACCGCCGTCGACCTCACCGACCTCGATGCCGTCGCGGCCGCTTGGCGACCGGAGACGACGATGGTGTGGGTCGAGACACCGACGAACCCGTTGCTGCGCATCGTCGACATCGCTGCGGTGGCCGCCCTGGCCCGGGATCGTGGGGCGGTGTCGGTGGTCGACAACACCTTCGCCACCCCCGCCCTCCAGCAACCGATCGGGTTGGGCGCCGACGTCGTGGTGCACTCGACCACCAAGTACCTCGGTGGTCACAGTGACGTGGTCGGCGGCTTCGTCGCCACCAGCGACCCCGCCCTCGCCGAGCGCATCGGCTTCCTGCAGAACGCCGCCGGCGCCGTGCCCGGGCCCTTCGACTGCTACCTGGTGCATCGGGGCGCGACCACGCTGGCGTTGCGCATGGCCCGCCACTGCGCGTCGGCCGCAGCCGTCGCCACCCTCCTCGACGACCACCCGGCCGTCGCCGAGGTCCGCTGGCCCGGCCTCCCCGCCGACCCCGGCCACGCAGTGGCGGCTCGGCAGATGTCGGGCTTCGGGGGCATGGTGTCGTTCCGGTGCGTCGGCGGCGAGGCGGCGGCGCTGGCGGTGTGCGCCGCCACCGAGATCTTCACCCTGGCCGAGAGTCTCGGCGCCGTCGAGAGCCTCATCGAGCACCCCGGCCGCATGACCCACGCCTCGGTCGCCGGCACCGCCAACGAGGTCCCCGCCGACCTCGTGCGCCTGTCGGTCGGCATCGAGGACGTCGACGACCTCCTCGCCGACCTCCGCCACGCCCTCGCCGCCGCCCGCTGAGCCCTGCGCACCCGCCCCGGATCGTCAGCCCGGTGGCGCTCCGGCCGTCGCCCGAGGGCGCACGTGAGCGATGGTGGCGGGGGACCGTGAGTCAACGGGGCCGAGGTGCGCGCCGACGGGGGTGTACGCAACCACCCGTCCGGGCGGCTCCCTGCACGACAGTTCGCACGACCCGAGCCCGTCCCGGGCCACCGGCGCCCCCCTCGGTAACCTTCGCCTCGTGAGCCTCCCCGTGCCCGCCCCCGACCGGTCGATCGTGCGGGCGGCGACCTCCCCGCTCAGCGGGCTGGCGGCGGTGGGGGGCGGCGCGCTCGGGTTCATCGTCTTCGGGGGATTCGTCGGCGCCGTCGTGCTGGCCGTGCTGGCGGTGCTGATCCGGGTCGGACTGGCGCGCTTCGCCGCCGGCGGGAACGCAGTCGGCGCCGGGCGGGCCGCTCGCATCGACCCGTTCGCGGTCAAGGAGCCGTGGCGGCGGCCGGTGCAGGACGCCCTGTCGGCCCGCAACCGCTTCACCGCCGCCCTCGAGGACGTCCGTCCCGGCCCGTTGCTCGAGCGGCTCGAGGACCTCGCCCAGCGGGTGGGTGACGGCGTCGAGGAGGTGTGGCGAGCGGCCAACCAGGGTCAGCAGCTGGCCGAGGCGCGACGTCGCATCCCCACGACCACCACCGAGGCGCGCCTGGCCGAGACCGAGGCGAAGCTCGCCGCCCTCGGCGACGACGTGCTGCAGGCCGACGCCCGCGACGCCCTCGAGCGCACCGCCGAGGCGCTGCGGGCCCAGCTCGAGTCGGCCCAGCGGATCGACAGGACCATCGACGACGCCCGCGCCCGGCTGCGCCTGCAGAACGCCCGCCTCGACGAGTCGGTGGCCCGGGCCGTCGAGCTGACCGTCCACGCAGGGGGTAGTGAGCAACTGGCCGGGGTGGCCGGCGAGATCGAACTCGTCGTCACCGACCTCGAGGCCCTGCGCCGGGGCCTCGAGGAGCTCGGCGGGCCGGCGCCCGGCACCGCATGACCCTCCGGTGACCGCCCGGGGACGGGAGCCGGTCGCGTCGGAGCCGCCATCGCCCGGCACCCGGCCCCGTTGGGCCCACCGGGTAGGCGACAACCCCTGGGTGCGGGCCCGCGAGGACGCCGAGGCCGGCGCCGCCGAGGCCAGGGCCGGCGCCAGCGCCGTCGACGTCAGCGTCGACGGGCC
>JBBJOU010000082.1:0-8228 GCA_037724305.1 Acidimicrobiales bacterium | reverse complement strand
CCGTTCGGCCGATGGCGCCTGGCTGCGCACCCTGGAAGTAGTCACGCCGCCGGCGAACAGGGGGCGGAAACGCCCGTCTCGGCGCGCACGGGGACCGGCGACATGGCCGGCGAGGTTACCGCCTGGTGCGCAATCGCCCGAGCCAGAGCAGGGCGCGAGGTGCGCATGCGACCCGACGACGTGGTGGTGGACGGCACGCTACCGTCCGCCCCTTGCGCAGCATCGTCGTCGTCCCCACCTACCAGGAAGCCGACAACGTCGTCGAGTTGCTGCGTCGCCTGCGGGGCGCCAATCCCGACGTCGACGTCCTGGTGGTCGACGACTCCAGCCCCGATGGCACCGCCGAGCTCGCTCGCGCCGCCGGCGAGGAGCTGGGTGGGATCGACGTGCTCGTGCGCCCGACCAAGGACGGGCTGGGCAACGCCTACCGCACCGGGTTCCGCGTGGTCATCGAGCGCGGCTACGAGCGCATCGTGCAGATGGACGCCGACCTGTCGCATGATCCCGCCGCCCTTCCGTCACTGCTCGACGCCCTCACCGACGACGTCGGGCTCGTCGTCGGGTCGCGCTACGTCCCCGGCGGTGAGATCCCGCACTGGTCGATCCACCGCCGGGCCCTGTCCCGGTGGGGCAACCGCTACACCCGCTGGGCCCTTCGGCTCCGCATCACCGACGCCACCTCCGGCTACCGGGTGTGGCGCACCACCACCCTGCTCCGCGCCGGCGTGCTCGACCTCACGGCAGTGGGTTACCTCTTCCAGATCGAGGCGGCCTACCGCGTCGTGCGCGCCGGCGAGGGCCTGGCCGAGGCCCCCATCATCTTCACCGATCGCGTCCGCGGCGAGTCGAAGATGCACGGCATGGTCATCTGGGAGGGGCTCAGCCACGTGACCTGGTGGGCGGCCCGCGACTACGTGCTCCCCGGCCTCCGCCACGCCATCCGCCGGCGCGCCACCACCCCGCCGGCTGACGAGCCCGCCCGCGGGCGCTGATCCGGACCGGCTCGACCCCCTTGCCCGAGCGTCGCGTGCACGAGCTCGCGTGCCCTACCCCCGAGCGGCGACCGTGGCGGGCGCCGATCCCGCGGCGGGCACGAGCCGGCGGGTGGTGCCACGGTCCTCGGCCCGGAGGCGGACGACGAGCAGCGCCGCCTCGGCGATGATCCGGGCCGACATCTTGGAGGTACCCCGCACGCGGTCCCGGAAGGCGATGGGCACCTCGACGATCCGGGCGCCGCACCGGGCGGCGCGGTGGACCAGCTCGATCTGGAAGCCGTAGCCGTCGGCGTGGGTGCTGGTGGCGTCGATGCGGTGCAGGAGGTCGGACCGGTAGGCGCGGTAGCCGCTGGTGGCATCGGCGACGCCGAGACCGAGCAGGACCGAGGCGTAGCGGTTGCCGAAGCTCGACAGCAGCCGGCGATGCCGCGGCCAGTCGGGGATGGAGCCGCCCTCGACGTAGCGCGAGCCGATGGCGACGTCGGCCCCGCCCCGCACGGCGGCGAGCAGTTGGGGGAGGGCAGCGGGATCGTGAGACAGGTCGGCGTCCATCTCCACCAGCACGTCGTAGCCGTCGGCCAAGCCTCGTTCGAAGCCGGCGCGGTACGCCGCCCCCAGCCCGAACTTGGCCGGGCGCCGGAGCACGGCCACCCGGCCGAGCTCACGGCCGACGGCCAGGGCCACCTCGGCGGTGCCGTCGGGGCTGTTGTCGTCGACGACGAGCACGTCGACCTCGGGGGCGAAGCCCCGGATGCGCCCGAGCACGTCGATGATGTTCTCGGCCTCGCAGTAGGTCGGCACCACGACGATGGTCCTCACCCCAGCCTTTCGGCTGCCGCAGTCGGGATTCAAGCCCTCGCCGGGCACGTCGCACCATTGCCGAGCCACAGGAGCACAGGCGGTAGCGTGGTCGCCCGTCCCCTCCTGGGGGTTCCACCCGGAAGGAGACGCGCCATGAGCCACGCCGATCGAGCGACGACGGTGCCGGCCCTGGCGGGTTCCGAGGCGGTGCGGTGAACGAGCTGGCGGCCGGACTGGTATCGGTGCCGGGGCCGGCAGACGAGTCGACCGTCGACGCTGACATCGCCGGCAAGCTCGGCGACCTCGCCGCCGGGGCCGGGATCCGTCGGGTCCACGTGTTGGCCTGGCGTGATCTCGACGACGTCGAGGCGGGCGGCTCGGAGGTGCATGCCCACGAGGTTCTGCGCCGCTGGGCGGCCGCCGGGCTCGAGGTGACGCTTCGCACCAGCTATGCCCAGGGCCAGCCGCCCGTCGTCACCCGCGACGGGTACCGCGTCATCCGCCGGGCCGGCCGCTACCTGGTCTTCCCCCGGGCCGTGGGCTCCGAGGTGGCCGGTCGGCACGGGCCGAGCGACGCCGTGGTCGAGATCTGGAACGGTGTGCCGTTCTTCTCGCCGCTGTGGGCCGGCCGACCGCGCCTCGTGCTCCTGCACCACGTCCACGCCGAGATGTGGCGCATGGTGCTCGGCGGCGAGACCCCCCTCCTGGCGTCGGCGGGCGAGGCGCTCGAGCGCCGGCTGGCCCCGCGCGCCTACCGCCGCACGCGCGTGGTCACGCTGTGCGAGTCGTCCCGCCAGGAGATCGTCGAGATGCTGGGCCTCCGCCCCGGCATGGTCGACGTCGTCGCCCCCGGCATCGATGCTCGCTTCTCACCCGGCGCCACGCGGGACCCGCAGCCCACCGTCGTGGCCGTCGGCCGGCTGGTGCCGGTGAAGCGCTACGACCTGCTGATCAGCGCCGCCGCCGTGGCCCGCCGCACGGTCCCCGCTCTCCGCATCGTCATCGTCGGCGAGGGCTACCAGCGGCCCGCTCTCGACGCGGTGGTGCGCGAGCTGGGTGCCGAGGACTGGGTGAGCTTCGCCGGCCACCTCCGCGACGCGGAGCTGGTGGCGCTGTACCGGCGGGCCTGGGTGGTGGCCTCGGCGTCGGCTCGCGAGGGGTGGGGGATGTCGCTCACCGAGGCCGCCGCCTGCGCCACGCCGGCCGTCGCCACGCGGATCGCCGGCCACGTCGACGCCGTGGTGGACGGTCGATCCGGGCTGCTCACCGACGAGGGGCCCGATGCCCTCGGGGCAGCGCTGGCCCGCGTCCTCGGCGACGGCCAGCTCCGTCAGCGGCTCTCGGACGGAGCCCTGGCCCGCGCCAGCGCGCTCACCTGGGATGCCACCGCGACAGGTGTGCTCGGGGCGCTCGTCGCCGACGCCCGGCGGCGGCCGACCTCGCCCCGGGCTCGGTGAGCGCAGCGCCCGGCGTCGCTCGTGCCCGGCGGGCCATCGGCGACCGGGGACCACTGCTGGTCCTCGCCGCCGTGGTCTACGTGCCGCTGCTGCTCACCGCCCCCGGGCGGGTGGGCGCCGACACCAAGAACTACCTCTACCTCGACCCCTCCCGCCTGTTGTCGCGAGCGTGGTCGATGTGGGACCCGAACGTCGGCTTCGGCACCGTCACCCATCAGACCATCGGCTACCTCTGGCCGATGGGGCCGTGGTTCTGGACGGCCGAGCGCCTCGGCCTGCCGGACTGGCTCGCCCAGCGCCTGTGGCTGGGCACCATCCTCTTCGCCGCCGGTGCCGGCACCTGGTGGCTGCTGCGGCGCTGCCTCGGCTGGGGGCCCGCCGCCGCCGCGGTCGCCGCCTTCGCCTATGCCCTGACGCCGTACACGCTCGCCCTCGCCGCCCGCATCTCGGCCCTGCTGCTCCCCTTTGCCGGGCTGCCGTGGCTGATCGGGCTCACCATCCTCGCCGTGCGGCGCGGTGGCTGGCGCCACCCGGCCCTGTTCGCCCTCGTGGTCGCCACCATCGGCTCGGTCAACGCCACCGCCCTCGTCCTCGCCGGGCTCGGGCCCCTGCTCTGGCTGGCCCACGTTCGTTTCGTCACCGGCGAGGCCTCCACCCGTCAGGTCCTCGGTGTGACCGGGCGCATCGGCGTGCTGACGACCCTCACCTCGCTGTGGTGGGTGGCCGGGCTGTGGGCCCAGGGCGGGTGGGGCATCGACATCCTGCGCTACACCGAGACCGCCGAGACGGTCTCATCGTCGTCAGTGGGCGCCGAGGTGCTCCGCGGCCTGGGCTACTGGTTCTTCTACGGTGGCGACCGCCTCGGTCAGTGGATCGAGCCGGGCACCGCCTACACCCAGAACCTGCTCCTGATCGGGCTCACCTTCGCCCTCCCCGTCGCCGCCCTCGCCGCCCTCGCCCGCACCCGCTTCGCCCACCGTTCGTTCTTCGTGACCCTGGTGGTGGTCGGCCTCGTCGCCGCCGTCGGTGCCCACCCTTGGGACGACCCCTCGGCCCTCGGCGCGGTGTGGAAGGCCGTGCTGCGCACTGACGCCGGGCTGGCCTTGCGCTCACTCCCCCGGGCCGTCCCGCTGCTGGCCCTGGGCTTCGCCGCCGGCCTCGGGGCCGGCGTGGCGTCGCTGGCCACCGCCACCGCCCCCGCACTTCGCCGGGCCTGCCGGCCCATCGCCTACGGCGCCATGGTCGCCTCGGTGCTCGCCCTGCCCCCGTTGTGGCGCGGCGAGCTCGTCGCCGACAACCTGGACCGACCGAGCGAGGTGCCCGCCTACTGGCAGGCGGCGGCCGCCCACCTGCAGGCGGGCGCCGACGGCAGCGCCGGTACCCGCGTGCTGGAGGTGCCCGGGATCGACTTCGGCGCCTACCGCTGGGGTGACACGGTCGACCCCATCACCCCGGGCCTGACCGACCGCTACTTCGTCTCCCGCGAGCTCATCCCCTACGGGTCGCCGCCGTCGGCCGACCTGCTCAACGCCATCGACCGGAACCTGCAGGAGGGCACCCTCGAGCCGGATGCCGTCACCCCCCTGCTCCGCCTGGCCGGCGTCGGCGAGGTGGTGCACCGGGCCGACACCCAGTTCGAGCGCTACCGCACCGGGCGGCCCTACTCCGTCGCCGCGCTCCTCGACGCCGCCCCCGGCCTGGGCGAGCCCGTCGGCTTCGGCAGGCCCACCGTCAACGTCGCCCCGCCGACGCTGCCGCTCATCGACGAGCTGGCGCTGCGCGACGCCACCGGCGAGCCCCGGCCGCCGGTGGAGGCCTACCCGGTCGAGGGCGTGGCGCCCCTCGCCCACGCCCGCAGTGCGGACGACGTCGTGGTGGTCGCCGGCGACGCCGAGGGGCTGGTCGAGGCGGCCGGCGCCGGCCTGCTCACCGGCGACGAGCTGGTCCGCTACGCGGCGTCGCTGGACGCCGATGCGCTCGTCGCCGCGGTCGACGATGCCGCCGGCGTCGTCGTGACCGACGCCAACCGCCGCCAGGGCCGACGGTGGTCCACGCTCGCCGCCAACCTGGGCATGGTCGAGGCGCCAGGGGAGGAACCGCTCGGGGACGACGCCAGCGTCACCCGGCTCCCCGTGTTCCCCGACGCCGGCGACGGCGCCTTCACCACCGCCGAGTACCCCGGCGGCGTCCACGCCCGCGCGACCGTGTACGGCAACGGCATCAGCCTCACCCCGGAGTACCGGCCCGGCCAGGCCGTCGACGGCGATCCCCGCACCGAGTGGCGCGCCGGCGCCGAGCTCCCCGTGCAGGGCGAGCGCCTGGAGCTCACGTTCGACCCGCCCGTCACCGCCACCGACGTGACCCTCGTGCAACGCCGGTCGGGGCGGATCAACCGCACCATCACCGAGATCGACATCCGCGTCGACGACGGCGCACCGCAGCGGGTCGCCCTGGGCGAGGCATCGAACGGTCCGGACGGACAGGTGGTCACCCTCGACGATGGCGGGCAGAGCTTCTCCCGCCTCGAGATCGAGCTGGTGGCCGACTCCAGCGGCCTCGTGTCGAGACCGGGGCGACCGGCGCGCTACACCGGTCAGACCGCGGTGGGTTTCGCCGAGATCCGCGTCGACGGCCGGGTGACCGACGAGCGCTGGCGCCTCCCGGGCGCCGCCCTCACCGCCGCTGCCGACAGTGACCTCGCCGTGGTGCTCGCTCGCGCCCGCACCGAACCGGCCGAGGCCCTGCGCGAGGACCCCGAGCTGGCCCTGGCCCGCGTGTTCGAGCTGCCGTCCGATCGCTCGTTCACCCTCAGCGGCGACGCCCGGCTGTCGGCGCGCGCCCGCGATTTCCTCCTCGACGACGTGCTCGGCGTCACCGGCGTGACGGTCACCTCCTCGACCCGCATCCCCGGCGATGTCGCGGCGCGCGCGTCGACCGCCATCGACGGCGACCCGGCCACGGCGTGGAGCCCGGCCTACGGCGACGCCACCCCCACGCTCGAGTTCGTCACCCCGGCGCCGGTCACGGTCGAGCGGCTCGACCTCCAGGTGCTCGACGACGGCCGCCGGTCCACCCCCTCCCGCCTGCGCGTCGAGAGCGAGGGCGGTGCCTCGGTCGTCGTCGAGGTCGCCCCGCCCGCTCCCGGCACCGACGGCCGGATCGCGGTCGCGCTGCCGGAACCGGTGACCGGCACCCGTCTGCGGGTGGTGGTCGAGGCCCTGCACGAGCGTTCGGTGATCGACTGGTACTCCGACGAACCGGTCCCGGTACCGGTGGCCATCGCCGAACTGGGCATCGACGGCGTCGCCGCCGCCGTCCCGTCTGGCGCCGACCGCCTCGACACCGGGTGTCGGGCCGATCTCCTCACCATCGACGGGGAGCCCGTCGGGGTGCGGATCACCGGCACCGTCGCCGACGCGCTGGCCCGCCGGCCCCTGACGATCGAGACCTGTGCGACCGGCCCGGGCGGGTTCGCCGACGATCGCTCGCTCGACCTCGCCGCCGGTGCCACCGAGGTGCGGGCCGTGCCCGGGCTCGACACCGGCATCGATCTCGACCGGCTGGTCCTGCGTTCCGACGCCGACGGTACGGCCGCCACCGCCACCGGCCCGATGCTGGCGCTGCCGGCCGACGACGGTCCGGTGGTCGAGGTGCTCGACGAAGGCCGGACGTCGATGCGCCTCCGCGTCACCGGTGCCACGCCGGGCGAAGCCCTGTGGCTCGTGGTCGGCCAGAGCTGGAACGAGGGCTGGCAGGCGACATCCACCGATGGTGGCGTCGAGCTCGACGAGGGTCCGAGCCAGCTCGTCAACGGCTACGCCAACGGCTGGCGGGTCGTGCCCGACGGCGCCAGCTTCACCGTCGAGGTCGAGTGGCGGCCGCAACGGGTCGTGACCGCCATGCTCGTCGCCTCCCTCCTGGCGGTGCTGCTCTGCCTGGGCCTCGCCCTCCGGCGCCACCGGCGAGGCGCCACCGACGGTGGGACCGGCGACGCCGGCAACGGCACCGACGACGCCGTGCAGGGCGTCGGCGCGACCCAACGCCGCTTCCAGGGGGCGCGCCCCGGCGTCGTCGCCACCGTGGCAACGGTGCTCGCCACCGGCGTGGTCACCGCGCTGGTCGTCGGCCCCATGGCCGGAGTGGTCACCGCGCTGGCCATGGCGGTCGGTTGTCGGTGGTCAGGTGCCCGGCGATGGCTGGTGCTCGCGCCCCCGGTCCTCCTGGCGGCGTGCGCCGCCTTCGTGCTCGCCCGCCGGGCCCTCGCCCAACCCGCCCCCGCCCTCGAATGGCCGGCCGAGCTGGCCGCCACCCACCAGGTGGCCATGGTGGCCGTCGCCATCCTGGTCGTCGTCGTCACCTGCGACCGCCTGTGGCACGACCGCCCTGCCCCTCCCGACCCGGGCTGACGACTGACTGCCATCCGACGCTTTACCACCGCCGAGGCGTCGCCTGGCGTCCTGCGCAAGATCCGGCGCCTCATGGACGATGCCTTCGACGGCGACTTCTCCGACGACGACTGGGAGCACACCATCGGCGGCCAGCATGTCGTCGTCGACGAGGGTGACGGCCCGGTCGCGCACGCCGCCGTGGTCCCCCGGGTCCTCGAGATCGCCGGCCGGGACTTCCGCAGCGGGTACGTCGAGGGGGTGGCGACCGTGCCGGCGCGCCAGAGAGCGGGGCTCGCCTCGGTCGTGATGGCCGACGTCGGCGACATCATCGGCCGCCATTTCGAACTGGGCGGGCTCTCGACCGATCGTCACCGCTTCTACGAACGGCTCGGCTGGGAGTGCTGGCACGGGCCGACGTTCGCACGCACGGGTTCCGAGGCGACCCGCACCCAGGAGGACGACGACGGCGTCATGGTCCTGCGCTTTGGTGCCAGCGCCGACGTCGACCTGAGGGCGGCCATCTCCTGCGAGGCGCGACCGGGCGACGACTGGTAGCCGCATCGCCCGAAGTTCGCGCCCTCAGTCGT
>JBBJOU010000081.1:0-8229 GCA_037724305.1 Acidimicrobiales bacterium | reverse complement strand
CCCGGGACGTTGAACGTCGTGCGGAACCCATCGAGGTCGGTCGACGCCGTCACGTTGACCTCCCGCTCGCTTCACCAGTTCCGGCGCCGGCCTTCGGCTGGCGGGCTCCCTTCACGACCGAACATCCTCCTGGCGGTCACCGTTCCGACGGGTGGCGGACGATCCTCATCGCCTCTTGCCGCGTCAGCGACTGATAGCGACCGCGGCACCAACGGCGCCGACGGCGACCAGGACCCGGCGGGCACGGTGGTGGGCGAGGGCGGCCCGGGCGGCGTTGGCGCCGCATGCACCGTGGACGGCGCCGCCGGGGTGGGCCGAGGCGGACGCCAGGAACAGGCCCCGCACCGGGGTCTCGGCGCGACCGAGCCCGCTGACGGGGCGGAACACGAGTTGCTGGTGGAGCTGCGAGGTCCCCCCACCGATGTCACCGTCCACCAGGTTGGCGTTGTGGCGCTCGAGGTCGGCCGGCCCCTGCACGTGACGGGCCAGGACACGGTCCCGGAAGCCGGGGGCGTGCGTCTCGATCCGCGCCTCCATCCGTTCGACCATGCCGTCGAGCACCGCCCGCCCGTCGCTGGCGTCGAGGGTCCCGCCGGCGTCGCCCGTCGGCCGGGCGGGCAGGTGGGTGTAGGCCCACGCCGACTCGGTGCCGGCGGGGGAGCGGGTGGGGTCGCTGGTGGTCATCTGGCCGATCAGGAGGAACGGCCGGGCCGGCACCAGGTCTCGGGCGATCTCGGCGGCGGTGACGCTCAGCTCGTCGACCGAGTCGGTGATGTGCACCGTTCCGGCCGGCGCCACGGTGGTGTCGGTCCACGGGATGGGGCTCGACAGCGCCCAGTCCACCTTGACCGTGCCGCTGCCGTGCTGCACGCGCTCGAGGCGGTCCACCAGCTGGGCGGGGAGGGCGTCGAAGCCCACGAGGTCGCGGTAGAGCTTGCCGGCGTCGGTCGCCGCCAGCACCGCCCGCCGGGCCCGCACGGGCACGCCGCCCACCTCGACGCCGACGGCCCGGCCCCGCTCGAGCACGACCTTGTCGACCGGGGCCGAACACCGCAGCTCGCCCCCTCGCGCCCCGAGACGGGCGACGAGGGCGGCGGTGATGCGGTCGGCGCCGCCCTCGGGCACCGGGAAGCCGACGTCGTGGCCGAGCATGGCCAGCAACCAACCGAGCAGCGCGCTGGGTGGCGACTCGGGCGTGAGATCGGCGTGGAGGGCGTTGCCGGCGAGCAACAGCGCCCCCGCCTCCCCGTCGAGCTCCTCGTCGATCAGGCGGCGCACCGGCAGCATGGCGAAGCGGGCGAACGGGAGGAGGCCCCTCGGGCCGAGCCGGGCGGCGAGGCGGGCGGCGCCCCGAACGGGGGGGAACGGGGAGAGCAGGCTCGCGAGGAACGGGCGACCGATGTCGGTCCACCGTTCGTACAGCCCGTGCCAGGCGGCACCGTCGCCGGGGGCGTCGAGGTCCAGCGCCGCTGCCGTGCGCTCGACGTCGCGGTACAGCACCGCCGCCGGGGCGTCGGGGCGGGGGTTGGCGACCACCGCCGGGGCGTGGACCCAGTGCAGGCCGTACTCGTCGAGGTCGAGGCCCTGCAGGACCGGCGACGCCGCCCCCAGGGGATAAAAGGCGCTGAAGAGGTCGTTGCGGAAGCCGGGGGCGGTCACCTCGGCAGTACGCACCGCCCCCCCGGGCTCGGCGTTCGCCTCCAGCACCAGCACCGTCCACCCGGCGTCGGCCAGGACGTTGGCCGCCACCAGGCCGTTGGGCCCGGCCCCCACCACCACGGCGTCATAGGTGTCGGACGGCGTCACGGTTCGCTTCCAAGCTCGCTCACGGTGCCAGCCTGCCCGCTGAGCGGCCGCGCCAACAGTGTCGCGGCGGACGTCGGGAACCAGCAGCGGCTCCTCGACGTCCGATCCCCTGTCACCGGGCCGCAGCGAGCGGCCGGGACGGGAGGGAACATCGTGCACCCCGAGCGACCCGCCGGCGGACGGAGCACCAACCGCCTCATCATCGGCCTGGCCGTCGCCGCCGTCGCCGTGGCCATCAGCGCCCCGTTCGTGGTCGACCAGGGCACGGCCTCCGCGTCCGAGCTCGACCGCTTCACGAGCTGCGACGACTTGGAGACCTTCCTCGGCGACGCCGCCGCCACCCAGGCCGAGGTGTTCGGCTCCGCCGAGGTCACCGACCAGCGCCTCGCCGACGGCGACGTGGCCACCAGCACCGCCGGCGCCGCCGAGGAGGCGACGGCCGCACCGGCGGCGGGCGCCGCCCAGGACGGGGCCGCGAGCAGCCAGCAGAGCGCGGGAACAGGCAGCACGAACGTGCAGGTGGCCGGCGTCGACGAGCTCGACGTGGTCGACGGCGACGGGGAGCGGCTGCTCGTCACGTCCGGCGACGGCCGCATCGACCTCGTCGACGTGGCCGCCGGCACCGTCGTCGACTCCCTCACCGTGGCCGGCTACGGCCAGCAGCTCACCTGGGACGTCGAACGGGGCGTGGCGTGGGTGGTGTCGAGCGCCGAGTCGGTCGACGACGCCGGCCTCTACCTGCCCCAGGTCGAGGTGACCCGGGTGGCGGTGGGCGAGGGCCTCGAGGCGGCCGGGACCTGGAGCGTGACCGGGTACCTGGTCGGTGCCCGCCGCATCGAGGACCGCCTCCACCTGGTCGCCAGCGACGGGGGCAGCGTGGTCCACGGTTTCGTCGGCGACGTCGTCGGCAGCGAGAGCGGCGGCGCGCCGCCGTCGGAACCGACGGTCACCGTGCCCTTCACCGACGGAGACGGCACGCCGGTCGTGCCCTGTGACCAGGTGTGGCACCCGCCGACCCCGTCGGAGCCGACGGCCACGTTGGTGGCCACGCTGGAGGTGGGGGAGGGGACCGGCGAGCTGGCCCCGGTCGCCACCGCCGAGATCGTGGGCGGCGGCGGCCTGGTGCACGCCAACGCCGGCGCCCTGTACGTCGCCACCCCCCAATGGCTCGACGACGGCACCAGCGAGACCAGCATCCACCGGTTCACCCTGGACGAGCTGGCGTGGACCGGATCGGGGCGCGTCCCCGGCACGGTCATGGGCCAGTTCGCCCTCGACGAGTCCGGCGGCGTCCTGCGGGTGGCGACCACCGTGGAGGGCACCTTCGGTGGGGGGCCGATCACCATTGAACCCGGCATCGGCGACGGCGAGCCCATCACCACCGAACCGGGCCCCGACGGCGACGAGCCCATCCCGATGCCCATGCCGGTCGAGCCCGCGGACGTCGACAACCTGGTCGTCACCCTCGACACCGAGGGCGACCTCGACGAGCTCGGCCGCCTGGCCGGTCTGGGCCATCCCGGCGAACGCATCCAGGGCATCCGCTTCGCCGGCGACGTGGCCTACGTGGTCACGTTCCTGCGGACCGATCCCCTCTACGTGATCGACCTGAGCGACCCGGCGGCGCCGATGGCCACCGGCGAGCTGGAGATCCCCGGTTTCTCGTCGTACCTGCACCCGGTGGGCGACGGACGAGTCGTGGGCATCGGCATGGCCGGCACCGACGACGGCACCCTGACCGGTGCCCAGGCCCAGCTGTTCGACGTCGGCGACCCGACGGCCCCGGCGGTCCTCGACGCCGAGCCCCTGGGCGACGAGAGCGAGGCCGGCACCGAGCACCGGGCCTTCACCGACCTCGGCGGCGGCCGCTTCGCCGTGCCCGCCCTCGAGTACCCGGACTTCCCCGGCGAGATCGTTCCGTTGCCCAGACCGGTCGAGGGTGACGAGCCGATCAGCATCGACCCGACCAGCCCCGAGGTGTACGCCCCCCGGCTCGAGGTCGTCGTGCTCGACAGCGCCGGTGACGGCCTGACCGTCGCCCGCCGCCTCGACGTGACCGCCGCCGCCGGCGCCGACGCCCCCACGATCGGCTACGGCACCCGCACCGTGCCCGTCGGCGACGCCCTGGCCGTCGTCACCGCGGGCGTCGGCATCGCCGTCTTCGACGGGGGAGCGGGCACCGGCACCTGGATCGACCTCGTTCCCTGACACCGCTCGCCGCCGGTTCGCCCTTCAGGTAGGCGAGCACTGCGTACGCGTCGAGGATGGTCACCGCGCTGTAGAGGAGTCGTCAGCCGAAGCGCAGGCGGACGGCGGCGAACTCGATGGGCGCGCCGTCCTCGCCGCCCTCGCTGGTGTAGAGCAGCCAGCCGAAGGCGTCGGGCGTGGTGAACTCGATCTCCCCCTCGTAAGGGCCGAGCACGCCGTCGCCGCGACCGGTGACGAACGTGGCGCCGACGGGCGCATCCGTGCCGTCGGCGAACATCGTGACCTGCACGGTGCCCTCGAAGGCGAACGCCGCCCCGGTCAGGGCGAGGGGCGACACCACCGTGTCGAACGCCGCCGGTTGGTCGGGCTGGATCGACGCGGTGACCGCCCCGAGGACGAACCAGGTGTCGTCCTCCAACCGGCGAACGAGGACCGTCGTCGGCGCCCCGCCGGCGAAGCCCCGGACCTCGACCTCGCCGGAGCGGGAGTCCCCCTGGGCGAAGTCGCCCACGATCGGGTCGGTCATCCCCACCACCTCGGTGGCGAACGCCGCGACCAGCGCCTCCGGTGCGTCGAAGCGGCGCGCCGTCGACGGGTCAGGGAAGATCGGGGTCGCCCGGTCGACGGGCGGGGGGGCCACGGTGGTGGTGGTGGTGGTGGTCGGGACGACCGCCGTGGTGGGGGTGGACCCGGTGGTCGAAGTCGGGGGCGCGGTCGTCGCGCTGGTCGAGGGCGGAGGCTTGGCGGTGGTCTCCGTCGTCGTCGGGCGGGCCTCGGTGGTCGTGGTGGAGACGGCCACCGCGATGTTCTCATCGTCGGTGCCGTCGCCGGTGAACACAAGGATCCCTGCCACCAGCACGACGGCGGCGGCCGCCGCCGAGCAGAGGACGATCAGGCGCTTGCGTTGGTCGTGCTGGCGGGTCGTCACGAGCTTCTCCTCGATGCGGTGCAGGGCGTCGGCCGAGGGCTCGACGCGCGACGTTCGGGATTGCATGGCTGCGCGGAGGCGGTCCTCGGGGGTCATCGAAGGGCTTCCAGTCGTTCGGCCAGCGTGGCGAGACCACGGTGGGCATGGGTCTTGACGGAGCCGGCCGAGATCCCGAGGGTGGCGGCGATCTCGACCTCCGAGAGGTCGAGGTAGTACCGCAGCGCCAGCACCTCGCGCTGACGGTCGGGGAGGGCGCGCAGCGCGCGCAGGACCCGGTGCTGGTCGCCGGCGAGGGGCGTGGCCTCGGGCCCGCTGGTGGGCGAGGGCACGGGCTGGAGGTGCCGGCGGGCCACCTGCGAGCGGCGCAGGTGTGAGCGGGCCCCGTTGAGGACGGCACTGCGCAGGTACGCCGGGAGCCGCTCCTCGCCGCACGGCGGAGGTCCCCGTCGCCACACCCGGACGAAGGCGTCCTGCACCAGCTCCTCGCACGAGCCGACGTCGTCGACGAGCATCGAGGCGAGGCGCACCAGGGAGCGGTAGTGCTCCCGGTACGCCCGCTCCAGCAGCGGCGCGACCCGTGCACTGGATGTCGCTTCGCCGGGCACCGCCGCCATGGAGGTCATAGTCACCGGGACAGACGCCCGGCGCACCCATCCGGTTGACCTCGACACACACCTGATCGGAAGTCGTCGCCGAGCTGTGATCAGGGGCCGATGCGCAGGATCCGGTCGTCGGCCTCGGCGGGGTCGCCCCGGCCGTCGCGGTTGCTGGTCATGACCCACAGGGACCCGTCGGGGGCCTGGGCGACCGTGCGCAGCCGTCCGTACTCGCCCTCCAGGAGCGCCTCGCGTCCGACGACGGCGCCCGAGTCGTCGAGGTCGACCCGCCACAGGCGCTCGCCCCGCAGGGCGGCCAGGAAGACGTCGCCCTCCCACGCCGGGATGGCGCCGCCGACGAGGACGGCGACGCCGCTGGGGGAGGCCTCGTCGGGGGTCCAGGTCACGATGGGGTCGGTGAAGCCGGCGACGCCACCGCTGTCGCCCTCGACCTCGGGCCACCCGTGGTTGGCGCCGGCCTCGATGCGATTCAGCTCGTCGAAGGTGTTCTGGCCGAACTCGCCAGCAAGCAGGGAACCGGCGGCGTCGAAGGCCAGCCCCTGGACGTTGCGGTGCCCGAGGCTGTAGACGGCCGTGCCTGACGGGTTGCCTGGCGCCGGGTCGCCGTCGGGGGTGATGCGCAGGATCTTGCCGCCGAGGGAGTCGGGGTCCTGGGCGTTGCCGGGCTCGCCGGCGTCGCCGGTGCCGACGTAGAGGAAGCCGTCGGGGCCGAAGGCGAGGCGGCCACCGTTGTGGATGCCCGCCGACGGGAGCCCGGTGAGGATCGGCTCGGGCTCGCCACCGAGGGTGAAGCGCACGACCCGGTTGTCCGCGGCGGTCGTGTAGTGCGCGAAGACGAGGCCGTCGGTGGCGAAGGTGGGCGAGACGGCGATGCCGAGCAGGCCACCTTCGTTCTCCCCCTCGGCGGGGAGGGTCTGGATCTCGGTGACCTCGCCCGCCGGCGTGACCCGCAGGAGCCGGCCGGAGTCCCGCTCGCTCACCAGGGCGTCGCCGTCGGGGAGGAAGGCGAGTCCCCACGGCGCCGCCAGGCCCTCGGCCACGACGCTGACGGTGGGCGCGGTCGGCGGCGCCGGTCCGACGGTGGTGGCGGTGGTCTCGGCAGCAGCCACCGTCGTCGTGTCCCCCGTGGCGGTGGTGGTCGTCGACCCCGGCTCGGTGACGGCCGGGTCGCTGTCGTCGCCGCAGCCGGCGAGGACCACGACGGCGACCAGCGCCGCCGCCCTCAGGGGCGACGTCAACCCAGCAGGTCCCGGACGAGGGGGAGCCAACGGTCGGGCGGATCGGCGGCGTCGACCGTCGCGTCGGCGCCGTCCTGCATGCAACCGCCGTCGGTGAGGGCCACCACCGGCCCGATGACGCCGTGGCGGGCGTGCAGGTCGACCACGAAGGCCTGCCCGACGGTCGCGGTGGCGTCGACGAGGACCACCGTGGGCAGGACGGCGGCGCAGCCGTCGGGCTCGATGTCACCGAAGGCCCGGTGCTCGAACTGGCAGTCGAGCAGCCCGTCGCGCAGCGGTGTCAGCTGCGCGTCGGACAGGCCGACGGTGAGAACCATGCACGTCGGCACGCCGGCGGTCCGGCGCGCCCCGCGGACCTGCGCCGGGTCGAACGAACCGAACGCCGACGCGGGCGGCGAGAAGGCTGACAGCGAGGTGTCCTCGCCGGCCTTGGCGTTGAGGTCGGCCTCGCCCGTGGCCAGGTCGGTCGACCACAGCACCCATGGCGCGTAGCCGAGGTCGAGGGCGGTGTAGGTGAGCAACGTGATGGCGGGGAGGTCGACGCCGACCGCGGCGAGCCCTCTCGCCTCCAGCGCGGCGGCGACGTCGGTTTGCGCCGTCGACTCGGTCGGCGTGGGCTCGTCGCGCACGATGACCGTCCGGGCGGACACCCGGTAGGCGACCGCCCACCACCCGTCGAACATCAGGGCGTCGCCCTCGACGTGCACCGACGGTCCGAACGCCGACCGAGCGCCACCCTCGAGGAACGCGCTGATGACCTCGCCGTCTTCCACCGGGCGTGACCTAGGACTTCGCTGGGTCGAGCTCGAAGACGGCGTCGGCCGGCTGGGCCATGAGGCCGTCGGCCATCGCCTGCTTGAGGCCCATGAACCGCTCCTCGTCGGCCGGGGTGCGATCCGGGTTGCGGGCCATGGCGATGAACTCGTCGGTCACCTGACCTTCCCGGAGGAAGAGCGTCACCGATCGCTCGCGGGAGCGCAGGCGGAACACGAACTGCTCGAGGGCGACGCCGCGATCCGGGCGCTCCAGCCGGGCATTCACCTCGTAGCGCCCCTCGGTGGTGCACCGGGTGACGAGCTCGAAGCCGTCGCGTGCGCCCGGTCCCCGGAACGCGGTGTCGATGTCGACGCGGCGGCGTTCGGGTGGGCGGTCGGCGGCGATGACGGAGAAGGCCAGCTCCATCGCCTTGAAGGCGAGCGCCACCCCGGCCGGGCTGTCAGGCCCGCTGTAGCGGAGCATCTCTTCGAAACTGAAGGCCAGGGGCACGCCGTCCTCGACCACCTCGATCTGCTGTGCCATCCCGCCGAGCCTACGCCGAGGCGGCACCGAGGCGGCCCCACCGGGGGTCGTGCCGGTTCGGGCGCTGGCGGGCGTTGTCTCGGTCCGGGCTCCCCGTGTCGTGGCCACGAAGCCGACGGCGGCCGGTTAGGTC
>JBBJOU010000080.1:0-8239 GCA_037724305.1 Acidimicrobiales bacterium | reverse complement strand
GGTCGCGCGGCGTGCCCGGGTCGAGCACCGCCACCGTGCCGGGCAGGCGGGCGGTGAGGTCCTGGAGCCGTCGGCGATCGACGGCGGCGGCGACCCAGCTGACCCGGAAGCTCGCCGTGGTGGCCTTGGCCCCGCCCTTGCGGCCGCCACCGACGAGGGTGGGGACCATCTGGCCCTGGGTGACGAGATGGGTGGCCCAGACGGCGACCTCCCCCAGCCAGCGCACGCTCGGCCCGGCGCCGGCGGCGACCTGGCCGGCCCCGGCACCGACGAGCCAGCCGAGGGCGGCCGCCAAGGGCGCGGTGAGCGCGTCGGCGCGCCCTTGGCCGGCGATGGGGAGACCCTTGTGCGGCTCCCACGCAACGGCGCCGGCGCCGGCCTCCTCCAGGAGCGCCCGCAGGGCGTCGACGTCGACGGGTGCCGCGTTCGGCCCGCCGCCCCAGACGACGATTTCGCCCGCCGACCACGAGGCCTGCAGCACGGGTTCGCCCCTGGGGGCCTCCGGCGCGGGCGGCGCCGGGACCACCACCTTGGCCGGGGCACCGCCCCGGGGACGGGGGTCGGGGTCGCGCGGTGCCCACACGGCACTGGTCAACCGAGAGAGGCGGGAGAGGAGCAGGTCGCGCTCCTCGATGAGGTCGGTGAGGATCTGGTCGCGCTCTTCGCCGGTGGAACGGGCGATCCGCTCGATGCCGTCCTCGGTGTCGTCGAGCAGGGCACGGAGGGTCGCGCGCCAGCGATCGGGCGCCGCCTCGAGGGCGGCGACCTCGTCGGCCGTGGCGGCGCCGTACATCTCCGCCGAGGCCATCGCCTCGATGTTCATCGGTTGCAGATCGTGCTCCTGGACCCGGTCACCGGACGCCCGCCCGGTCCCGCCTCGTCGTCGCCGTGCTGGGCACGACGCTCCCATGGCCCTCGACCCGTGGTGGGGACAGCCGACGCCCAGCATAGGCGGACACAGTGACGACGCGTCGATCGCGACGGAGAACCCTGCGGTCAACGATGCGGATGTCCCCGCTGACGCCGCTGGGTCGCCGAGCGGATGACGACGGCGCGTGGCGGCCAGAGGGATCGCCGAGCGCTCCGTCGGATCGTGCGCGTCTGCTAGCAACGTCGATGGGCGGAGACTTGGAGTCGAAGCATCGATGGTGGTTTCGCAGGGCCCCGACGGCGATGACGGTCCCGGGACCGCCTCGGCGGCAGCGGCTGACGAGCCGGCCGCTGAGGACCGCGACGAAGCCGGCGGGCGGCGCGATGTTGTCGCCGGCGGGCGCGATCGGGCAGCCGGGCGGCGCGACCGGGCGGCGAACGTGCGCGACCTGGCCGCCGGGTTGCGGGACGAGGTCGCCGGGCATCGCGACCAGGCCGCCGACCACCGCGATCGGGACGGCGACCGCCGCGACGAGGAGGCGGGACGACGGGATTCGACCGCAGATCGGCGCGACCTCGCCGCCGAGCGGCGCGATCGGATGGCCGACCAGTTCGACCGGGCGGAGATTCGACGTGAGCCTGGTGTCGACGTGAGCGTGAGCGATACGTCAGATCTCGATCGTGGTGCCCGAGCCCGCCGGGAGGCTGCCTGGGATCGGTGGGAGGCGCTGCAGGACCGTCAGGCCGGCGCCCACGAGCGGACCCGCTCCGTGATCGATCGCGACTCCGGCGCTACGCACCGCACGGAGGCCGAACACGATCGCAGCATCGCCCTGTCGGATCGGGGCGAAGGAGCCAGCGAGCGCGGCCAGGCCGAGCACGATCGACACGCGTCGCTGGAGGACCGGGACGTCGCGGCGCAAGATCGCGAGCACGCATCGCTCGACGGGCTCACGAGTGCGTACCTCCGTGGACCCGGACGTCTGGAGCTCGCTCGTGAGGTGGTTCGGGCG
This sequence comes from Acidimicrobiales bacterium, assembly GCA_037724305.1. Taxonomy (GTDB): domain Bacteria; phylum Actinomycetota; class Acidimicrobiia; order Acidimicrobiales; family JACDCH01; genus JBBJOU01. The sequence continues at coordinate 6,356 of JBBJOU010000080.1, read as the reverse complement.
CACCGGACGGGCCAGCCCCTCGGCCTGGCGTTCGTCGACGTCGACAACCTGAAGGCAGTCAACGATGGACGCGGCCATGTCGCCGGCGACCGTCTGCTGGTTCGCGTGGCGGACACGCTTCGAGCGAGGTTGCGCCCCTACGACCTCGTCATCCGCTACGGGGGCGACGAGTTCGTCTGCGCGCTCCCGAATCTGGACGAGGCCGGCGTGGCGGGCCGGCTGGCGCCCGTCAACGTCGTGCTGGGTGACGGACCCGATCCGGGTTCGGTCACGATCGGCACCGCCGCGCTGCGATCGGGGGATTCCGTCGACGACCTCGTCGGCCGGGCCGACGCGGTGCTCTACCGAGCCCGCCGCCGCCGGCGCCTCAATCCATGACCTGGTGACCAGCCGTCGAGGGCCGGCGACGGACCTTCCCCCCCGGCTGCCGCCGACCCCACGCAGCGGCGATCATCGTCGCGCACTTCTCGGGGTGAGCCAGAGGATAATCGTGGCGGCCTGACTCCTGGCGCAGTTCGATGTTGTCGCCGGCGTCGGCGATTCGCCGCAGGTGGGCGTGGTCGACGACGGGATCGCGGTCGCCGGCGACGAGGTGCACCGGGCAGCGCACCTGCTCGAGCCAGGTGGTCGCCTCGCCGGCGAGGATGACGAGTCGGAGGGTCTCGGAGTACGAGGTCCAGGAGTGCTGGACGGCGTCGAAGGCGATCGCCGGCGGCAGCCCGGGGTGGGTGAGCGCCGCCAGCCGGCCGGCGATGGTCCGGTGGTCGCAGACCAATCGGCACACCCGTTCGGCCGTACCACCAGGGAGGACCGCGAGTCGGCCCATGGGCCCGGTCGCGCTGACATGGGCGCGAGCCGCCCCCGGGTCGGGGTAGAGCGGCGGACCGAACGCCACGATGCCGGCGACCCGTTCGGGGTTGGTGGCGGCGAGTCGCAACCCGATGAGGGTGCCGAGGGAGTGGGCGCCGATGACCACCGGTTCGGTGACGCCGAGGTCGTCGAGGCAGGCACCGAGCGCCTCGGCGTGATCGTCGGGTCCGTAACCCGAAGCCGGACGGGGCGACCGACCGAATCCGAGGAGGTCGGGGACGACGAGTCGATGGTGGTCGGCGAGGCGGTCGTAGGCACCGCCCCAGAAGACGCCGGACGCGACGAGACCGTGCAGGAGCACGATGGGTGGTCCGGTGTCGCCGAGGACGCGAACGCTCAGCGCAGTCGTGTTCACGACGCGCCCCCTGGGCGGGGTCCACCCCGGCCGACGGGCGCGGCGGTGGGCGTAGGCCCCCGCCGAGACGGCGACGGCGGCCGACCCTGCCGCCACCGCGCTCCGACGGCCGCCCGCGGTCATCCGAAGTGGATCTCGGGACAGAGGGCGTCCTCGAGGAGCGACACCGGGTACGGCGCGGGGTGGTGGGGCGTCGCGTCGATGCGGCGGACGACGGCCGCGTCCAGGCGCCCGCCCATCTCGGCGACAAAGGTCTCGAGGGTCTGGCGGGCGATCCGCCGCCCGGCCAGACCATCGCCGAAGCGACCGGCCGCGCCGAGAGGGACGCGGTAGTGGCCGCTGAGGGCGAGGTGGCTGCCCTTGGTGGCCGGGGTCACCGACAACGCTCCCGAGAAGGTCGGCAGCAACCGCTCGTGGCCGGTCGCGTGCCACCGCAACGCCATGACCACCCCGTCGTCGTCGACGCTGCGGCGCGGCGCGTCGAACTCGACCTCGACCTCCTGCTCGAGCGACGCTCCGGATCCGACGTCCAGCGAGAGCACGGTGCGAACGTAGTGGGCTCGGCGGTCCCCAGCGGTCGGGCCGTCGGCCAGGACCGTGGCGGGGTCGTCGATGAGTACCGCCGTCGCCCGGTCCGGCGTCGCGTGCAGGTCGATGGTGGCTTCGATGGTTCGTTCCATGGGGCAAGCCTGCGTTCTCCTGGCCCCGCTGGCTAGGGCCTTTGGTCCCCTCCCTCAGGGGCGGGGGGCACCACCTCGTCCGTGCTGCTGGCGGCGCTCGGAAAGCCGCGCGGCGTAGGCGGCCGCTTCGGAGCGGCGGCTCATGCCCAGCTTGGCCAGCAGGCCGGACATGTAGTTCTTGACCGTCTTCTCGGCCAGGAAGAGCCGCTCACCGATCTGACGGTTGGTCAGCCCCTCCGCCACGAGGTCGAGGATGTGCCGTTCCTGGTCGGTGAGACCGGCGAGCTCGTCCTGCTCGGGCGGCCGGCGCAGCCGCTCAAGGACTGTGGCGGTCAACGAGGGATCGATGAGCGACGCACCCTGGCTGATCCGGCGGACGCCGTCGACCAGGTCGGTGCCGCGCACCTGCTTCAACACGTAGCCGGCGGCGCCCGCCATGATCGCGCTGAACAGCGCCTCGTCGTCGGCGAAGGAGGTCAGCATCAGACAGGCGATCTCGGGGTGCTTCGACCGGATCTCCCGGCACACCTCCACGCCGCTCCCGTCGGGGAGGCGGACATCGAGGATGGCGACGTCCGGGCTGGTGGCGGTGATGCGCCCGTACGCCTCCGCCGCCGTCCCCGCCTCGCCCACCACCACGAGATCGTCCTCGGCCTCGAGCAGCTCGCGCACGCCACGACGAACGATCTCGTGGTCGTCGAGGAGGAACACCCGCACCGTCATCATCCGAGTGTCGCGCACGGCGGCGGGCGATCGGCCCGCCTCGGGGTTGCTCGTAGGGTGCTGCCCATGTCCGAGATGGCCGGCCCTCAGCGCCTGCGTGAGCTCCTCGACGCCGTGCTGGTCCTCGGCTCGGACCTCGACCCGCCCGGCATGCTCCGGCGGATCGTGCAGGCCGCGGTCGGTTTGGTCGACGCTCGCTACGGCGCGCTCGGCGTCCTCGACGACAGTCGCACCCGACTGTCGCAGTTCATCACCGTCGGTATGGACGACAGCACCCACGACCGCATCGGCGACCTGCCCGAGGGGCACGGGATCCTCGGCCTGCTGATCGTCGATGCCCGGCCGCTCCGACTGCCCGACCTGCACGAACATCCGGACAGCTTCGGGTTCCCGCCGCACCACCCGCCGATGCGATCGTTCCTGGGGGTTCCCATCCGCGTGCGGGGCGAGGTGTTCGGCAACCTCTACCTGACCGACAAGACCACGGCCGAGGTGTTCACCGACGTCGACGAGGAGCTCGTGGTCGGCCTGGCTGCCGCTGCCGCGGTCCTCATCCAGAACGTGCGGCTGCAGGCCCAGGTCCAGAGCTTCGCGCTGGTCGAGGACCGGGAGCGGATCGCCCGCGACCTGCACGACACGGTCATCCAGCGCCTGTTCGCCACCGGCCTGTCCCTCCAGGGCACGGCCCGCATCGTGGCGACCGACGCCACGACCGCGTCGGCCCGTATCGAGGCGGCCGTCGACGACCTCGATCTGACGGTGAAGCACATCCGTTCGGCCATCTTCGGACTGGAACCGACGCGCCTCGCCGCCGGCGGGCTGCGTGACCGGGTCCTGGCCCTGTGCCGCGCCATGGCCGGGCCGTTGGGGCTCGAGCCGCGGTGCGTGTTCGAAGGACCGGTCGACAGCGGTGTCGGCGAGGACATCGCCGCCGACCTCCTCGCCACCTTGCGCGAGGCGCTCAGCAACGTCGCCCGCCACGCCCACGCCGCCGAGGTGCGGGTCGACGTGATCCTCTCCGACGTCGTCCTCCTCCGGATCGTCGACGACGGAACCGGTCCCCCCGGCCCGGATGTCGCGCGCGGGCACGGCTTGCGGAACATGGCGGCTCGTGCTGCGAGCCGAGGGGGTGGGTTCGCACTGCGCGCCGGGTCACCGTCGGGGACGGTGCTGGAGTGGCACGTGCCGCAGCGCTGAACGGCGCCGCGATCGGGACCCTCGGCGTGCCACCCTCCCGGCGGGCGGCCCCGACCGCCCGCCGGTAGCGTGTCGGCGTGGCGGCCGGTGGCGTGGCGTGGGGAACGGCCGCGGCGCGCTGGGCGCTGCTCGCCGCCGTGCTCGGGTCGGGGATGGCGTTCCTCGACGGCACCATCGTCAACGTGGCCCTCCCCGCCATCGGCGAGGATCTCGACGCCGATCTGACCGGGCTGCAGTGGGTGCTCGACAGCTACCTGGTCACCCTCACCGCCCTCGTGCTGCTCGGCGGTTCGCTGGGCGACCGGTTCGGGCGGCGTCGCATCTTCCTGGTCGGGGTCGTCATCTTCGTCGTCGCCTCCGCCGCCTGCGGGGCCGCCCCGACCACCGAGGCGCTGGTCGCCGCCCGGGCGTTGCAGGGCGTGGGCGGGGCGCTGCTCGTGCCCGGGAGCCTCGCCCTGCTGTCGGCCACCATCCGCTCGACCGACCGCTCCCGGGCGGTGGGGGCGTGGTCGGGGCTCACCGGCGTGGCGAGCGCCGGCGGCCCGCTCCTGGGCGGCTACCTGGTCGACGCCGCCTCGTGGCGGCTCGCCTTCCTCATCAACCTGCCCCTCGCCGTGCCGGTGTTCCTGGCCGCCCGCCATGTGCCGGAGAGCGTCGACCCCGACGCCGCCGGCGGTCACCTCGACATCCCCGGCGCCCTGACCGCTGCGTTCGGCCTGGCCCTGCTCGCCGGCGGACTGATCGAGGGCGGCGTCGGCTGGGAGCCACTGCCGGTCGCCGCCGCCGTCACCGGGGTGGCGTTGCTGGGGCTGTTCGTGGTGATCGAGCGCCGCAGTCCCGATCCAATGCTGCCCCCGGCGCTCTTCGCCGACCGCCAGTTCACCGGCGCCAACCTGGTGACCTTCGCCGTGTACGCCGGTCTCGGCGGCGCCCTGTTCCTCGTGGTGGTCGGCCTGCAGGTCGCCCTCGGCTACTCAGCCCTGTCCGCCGGTCTGGCCATGCTGCCGATCACACTGCTCATGCTGGCGTTGTCCGCTCGGGCCGGGGCACTGGCCCAACGCATCGGTCCCCGCCTGCCGATGACCATCGGGCCGTTGGTGGTGGCGCTCGGGCTCTCCCTGCTGGCCGGGGTCAGCCCCGGCGACGGTTACGTCACCGGCGTGCTCCCCGGCGTGCTGGTGTTCGGTCTCGGCCTCGCCGCCACCGTGGCCCCGCTGACCGCCACCGTGCTCGGCGCCGTCGACGAGCATCACCTGGGGGTGGGCTCGGCTGCCAACAACGCCGTCGCCCGGCTGGCCGGTCTGCTCGCCGTCGCCGTCCTCCCGGTGGTGGCCGGCGTCGACATCGCCGGCGCCGGCCCCGAGGGGTTCCCGGGCTACGCCACCGCTCTGCGCATCGCCGCCGCCTTGTGCGTCGTCGGCGCCGGCGTGGCCGCCGCCACCATCCGCACGGCGTCGCCGACCGAGCCCACCACCCAGGCCAGCATCCTCCAGCCCTGCCAGCATCCGTGTCGCGCCGACGACGACGCCCCCGGCCTCGAGGGCGCCGCGTCCCGTTCCTGACGTCGGCAGTCCGCCGTCAGTCCGAGGGCTCGAACCAGAGCTCGTTCTGGCCGCCGCCGGTGTAGTCGATGGTGAGCTCGTTGCCGGCCGCCACCGCCCGGCGGGTGCGGAACACCAGGGCCTCGAGCTCGGTGTGGGCGTCGTAGGTGCACACGGGATCCGCGTTGTGGTTGTAGAGGCTGCCGTGGCCGAGGGCGACGGCAGCGTCGCCGTCGTCGCCCCAGCCGTACCAATGATCGGCGAGGGTCGTCAGGTTGAGGGCGTCGATGGCCCCGGCGGGGACGACGATCACCGGGCAGACCTCCACCACCGCGCCCCGACCCATGGCCTCGGCGGCGAACACGCCGCGTCCCCCGAGCGGTGAGACGGCCACATACGTCCGACGCGTGGACGCCCGGTGGGCGGCGCGATGCGGCAGTCGGGGGGGCACGTCTCCCATACTCGCCGACGCCGCCCGAACAGACGAATCCGTTGCAGCCCATGAGATGTACCGGCGACGAGGCCTTGATGCCCTTGTGCCGCAACATGTTCGGGCCGCACCATCCCCCACTCGGTGGCCCGTGCTCATCATGCTGTGGTCTTGCGACCGCGAGGCGTCGCAGAACCGAACCCTGGAGGAACATCGTGAACCGACGACAACTGGTGGTCGCGATCGCGGCGCAGACCGGCGTGGACGTGAAGGTGGTGGACCAGGCGGTCCGTGGCTTCACCGACGTTGTGACGGCGGTGACGGCCAAGGGCGAGTCCATCACCATCACGGGCTTCGCCAAGTTCGCCAAGGTCGAGCGGGCCGCTCGCCTGGGGCGCAACCCGCAGACCGGCGAGGCGGTCAAGATCAAGGCGTCCAAGAAGGCGCGCATCACGCCGTTGAAGGCGTTCAAGGAGGCGGTCTTGAAGCCGACCTTGGCGCCCAAGCTCGAGCGGGGTGTGTGGCCGCCGGCCCCGCCCGCGGCGAAGAAGGCGGCGTCG
>JBBJOU010000079.1:0-8322 GCA_037724305.1 Acidimicrobiales bacterium | reverse complement strand
GGTTGGCACTCGCAACCGGAGAGTGCCAACTCGCACGGGGGGCTCCGCCCCCCGTGGACCCCCCGAACCCAACTCGGGCTTCGCCCGTCGACGCCTCGCAGGCTCGGCCGGCGGTCGGACCGTGCCTTTCGGCGCCTACGCCAGGCCGAGGTTGGGGGTGGCGCCGGTGTCGAGGGGGGTGGGGCCGTCGCTGCGGAGGCGCCACCAGCCGGCCGCCGCGATCATGGCGGCGTTGTCGGTGCACATGGCTCGGCTGGGGACGAAGGCATGGAGCCCGTCGGCGACGCAGGCGTCAAGGAAGCGCTCGCGCAGCACCGAGTTGGCGGCGACGCCGCCGCCGAGGCACAGGCCCCGGGCGCCGATCTGCGCGGCGGCCCGGCGGGCCTTGGTGACGAGCACGTCGACCACCGCCTCCTGGAAGCTGGCGGCGACGTCGGCGGTGCTGATGTCGGGGTGACGGCGCACGTGGTTGACCACCGCGGTCTTGAGCCCCGAGAAGCTGAAGTCGAGGGTGCCCTCCAGCATCGCCCGGGGGAAGCGGACCGCCTCCGGGTCGCCGTCGGTGGCGATGCGGTCGATGGCGGGGCCGCCCGGGTAGCCGAGGCCGAGGTAGCGGGCGACCTTGTCGAAGGCCTCGCCGGCGGCGTCGTCGACGGTGGCACCCAACACCTCGTAGTGCCCGGGCGCCTGCATGGCGACGAGCAGGGTGTGGCCGCCGGAGACGAGGAGCACCACCACGGGCAGCTCCATGGCCGGATCCTCGAGGAACCCGGCGTAGAGATGGCCCTCGAGGTGGTTGACGCCGACGAAGGGCACGTCCCACACCAGGGCAAGGGCCTTGGCGGCCGACACGCCGACGAGCAGGGAGCCGACCAGTCCCGGCCCGACGGTGGCCGCCACCACGTCGACACCGCCGTCGGGCACGCCGGCCTCGATCAGGGCCTGGGCCACCACGGGGATGAGCAGCTCGACGTGGGCCCGGCTGGCGATCTCGGGCACCACGCCCCCGTAGCGGGCGTGGATGTCGACCTGGCTCGACACCACCGACGACAGCACGTCGAGCACCACGGGGGTGTCGGGATCCACGACGAGCGGGCCGTCGCCGCCGAGTCCGGGGCCCACCAGCACGGCGGCGGCCGTCTCGTCGCAGCTGGTCTCGATCCCGAGGATGGTCGTGGTCACGAACGCTCCCAGACGGTGGTGCCGGGCACGCCGGCGGCGAGGGCCGTGACGCGCGCGACGTGTGCGAGATCGTGGACGTCGTGGGCCCACATCACGAGGGCATCCTCGCCGGTGTCGGCGTAGTAGCCCTTGCGGACGCCGGCGGGGGCGAAACCGAACGCGCGGTAGAGGGCCTGGGCGCCGACGTTGGACACCCGGACCTCGAGGGTGACCGCCGTGCTCCCTCGGGCCACGGCGGTACGCATCACACCGGCCAACAGGCGGGTGCCGATGCCCAGGCGGTGCCACGCCGGGTCGACGGCGACGGTGGTGACGTGGGCGTCCTCCAGCACGTAGAGCGTGCCGGCGTAGCCCACCACGGCGCCGCCCACCCGGGCGACGAGGTAGGTGCGCTGGTCGCGCAGGGCCAGCTCGCTGAGGAAGAGCCCCACCGACCAGGGGCGGGGGTACACCTGGGCCTCGATGCGGGTGACGGCCCGCAGGTGGCGGCGGCGCATCGGTGCCACCCGCACCGCGGGCACGGGACTGCTGGCGGGTTCGAGATCGGTAGCTCGGGCGGCGCTCATCGACCGACCGCACCGTGGCGGGTCTCCCAGCCGATCTCGGCGTCGGGCGCCCGCAGGTACAGGGGACGGAGCTCGCCGGCGGGGACGAACTGCTCGCGCACCGCCTGGGCGTGGGCCAGCTGGACGAGCGAGGACGCGGAGGGATGGGCCAGCCCCTGGTCGGCCACCTCGACGCGCGAGAGTCCGTCGAAGGCCTCGCGGTAGCGCAGGGCCCCGTCGCCGACGAGCAGCACCTCCTCGCGCTGGGCGAGCAGCTCGGCGGCGAGGTCGTCGGGGTCGGAGAGGCGGTGCTCGGACAGGCGCTGCACGCCGCCGGGCACCTGGCGGTACCCGGCACTGAACACCTCGCCGCGGCGGGCGTCGATGCACGCCACGATGCGGCGGGTGGAGAAGCGCACGGGGAAGGCGAGGAGGTCGAGGCTGGGAACGCCGATCATCGGTACGCGCAGTGCGTGGGCGATGGCCTTGGCGGCGGCGATGCCGACCCGCAGGCCGGTGAACAGCCCGGGGCCGACGTCGACGGCGATGCAGGAGATCTCCGACAGCTCGACGCGGGCGGCGCGGCGCACGAAGTCGATCATCGGGGTGAGGGTCTCGGCATGGCGACGACCGCGCGACGACGCCGCCTCGGCGAGCACGCCCTCGTGGCCGCCGATGGCGCAGCCGACATGGGCGGTGGCGGTCTCGATCCCGAGGACGATCACGCCGTCGCCTCCGGGGGCGCCCACGGAGCCAGCACGGCGGACACGGCCCGCAGGCGGCCCGCCCACGACGGCCCCACCACCCGCAGCTCGAAGGTGCGGTCGTCGTCGCCCGCGCCCAACGTGATGCGGATCTCGAGGAAGTCGGCGGGCACCGCGGGGAGGATGGCGTCGCCCCACTCGACGAGCACCACGGCGTCGTCGTCGAGTAGCTCCGGCAGGTTGACGTCGAGCACCTCCTCGAGCTGTTCCATGCGGTACACGTCGAGGTGGTGCAGGCGCAGCCGGCCGCCGTCGTACTCGCGGGCGAGGGTGAAGGTGGGACTGGTCACGGGGCCGTCGATGCCGAGCCCCCGGGCGAAGCCCTGGGCGAAGGCGGTCTTGCCGGCGCCGAGGTCGCCGGCCAACAGCACCAGGTCGCCGGGGCGAGCCAGCTCGGCGAGAGCGGCGCCGAGCGCGCGCGTCGCCTCGACCTCGGCGGTGGCGGCGGCCGCCCTCATCGGGTCCGGTCCAGCGGTGGTGCGCAGGGCGACATGGCGAGATGAATCTACGGCCTCACGGCGTCGGCACGACACGGCGCCGTCGCCCGGACCGCGCCGGCGTCACGGCCGGCCGGGCCGGGACCGCCTAGGGCCGGACGCCTCGGGCGATGCCGTCGCGGATGGCCAGCTCGGCGGTGGACACGACGAGGGCGCGGAGCCGACCGGGATCAGCGCGTGTGGCACCGGTCGCCGCCACCACGACGGCGTCGCCGTCGACACCGGTGTGGACCGGCTCCAGGGCGCGAGCCATGCCGTCGTGGGCGCCGACGGCGAGGCGGTGGCAGTCGAACTTCGTGGCGGCGGCGTTGGTGACGACCACGCCGATGGTGGTGTTGGGGAAGGGGCCCCCACCTGAGGACGTGGTGTTGGAGAAGGCGCCGGCGGGATCGGGCAGGGGGTCAGGGAGGCGCAGCTCGCCGGGGGCACCGGCGGCGTCGCCGTAGGCGTTCACCGCGAAGAGGGCGGCCACCACGACGTCGCCGTCGGTGGCGACGGCGGCGCCGATGCCACCGGGGCGGGTGTGGTCCCGTCCCCGCCACTTCCCCACCGTTGCACCCGTGCCGGCGCCGACCCGCCCGAGCGCGACCGTGGCCCCCTCGCCGGCGGTGGCTGCCGCGTCGCACGCGGCCCGCCCCTCGGCGGGGCCGGGGCGCACCGTCGCGTCACCCTCGAGCAGGTCGAACAGGGCGAGGGCAGCGACGATCGGTACGGGGCCGGCGCCGGTCGGGAAGCCCCGGCCCTGCGCCTCGCACCAACGCATGACGCCGTCGGCGGCGGCCCGGCCGAACGCCCCGCCGCCGGGGGGCAGGACGGCATCGAGGTGCTCGACGGTGCGGCCGGGCTCGAGGAGCGCCAGCTCCCGGCTGGCGGGGGCGCCGCCGCGTACCTCGGCCGAGGCCGTGGTGCCGGGAGGCAGGAGCACGACGGTGCACCCGGTACGGGCCCGGTGGTCGCTCCAGTGCCCGACCCGCACGCCGCCGATCGCGGTCAGCACCGGACCGCCGCCCGCCTCAGCTGCTTCGGACCGGGGTGGCGTCCTGCTCCTCCGCCACCCGTTCGCTCCCCTTCTCGGCGATCTCGACGGCGAAGGCGCGCACCAGGGCGGCGAGCTCGTCGGGACGCTCGAGCATGAGCTGGTGGCCGGCGTCGGGGAGCAGGTGGAGCTCGGCGTTCGGGAGGATCTCGGCGATCCGGCGCGACAGCGCAGCCGGCGTGATGTTGTCGCGCTCACCGCCGATCACCAGGGCGGGAGTCTTGGTGGCGGCGAGGGCGTCGTCGGCGTCGTGGGTGACGATGCCGATGCCCGACTGCCACACCGTGGTGACGGGGGCCTCGGCCACGAGCAGGCGGGTGAGCTCGACCAGCGACGGGGGCGCGACCGTGCCGAACGAACGGCGGACGAGGAAGTAGGTGCGGTCGTCGTCGCGCCAGTTCCATTGGGGCAGGCAGTCCCAGCCTCCGGACTCGCCCCGCCAGGTGGCGATCGGCGCCAGGCGCTTGACGATGCGCTGGGCGATGATCGGCAGCGGCAGCACCGGGGCGGTGGCCAGGAACACCACGCCCTCGACCTGCTCGTCGAGCATGACCGGGAAGTCGGCGCAGAAGCGCATGAGGGCCATGCCCCCCATGGAGTGTCCGACGACGATGGCGTTACGCAGGTCGAGGGCGTCGAGCACCGTGGCCAGGTCGTGGGCCATGCGGTCGAGGCCGAAGGCGTCGGTGCCCTCGCGGCTCTCGCCGTGGCCCCGCAGGTCGACGGCGATGACCCGGAACGTGTCGGACAGGTCGCGCAGCTGGTAGCCCCACACCCGGGAGGACATGGTGATGCCGTGCAGGAGCACGAGCGGGCGGCCGTCGGCGGGGCCCTTCTCGATCAGGTGGATCTCGCCGCCGTCGTGGGTGGGCAGGCGGTGGTGGGTCACCCCGAGCACCTCGAGATCGAACACGTCGTCGATGTCGGCGGCGGCGGGGTCGGGGACGGCCCGCTGGGTGGCCACGTAGCGGTGGATGCCGCGCCGGGCGGCCAGGCCGGCGCCGGCGACCAGCGTGGTCAGACCCGCCCCCATGGCGAGGGCGAGGCGGGTACGTGACATGCGACACGACCGTATGCCCGGGCGGCGGTCTCCGCACCCCCGGCCGCGGGTGACGTGGCGTCAGCCCGGCACCATCCCGTAGGCCCGCTCGGGGTGGAGGCGTAGCACGAGGCGCCGGTCGGCGACCATGGCGGCGCGGTAGTCGTCCCAGTCGGGGTGTTCGCCCTGCACGGCGCGGTAGAGGTCGATCAGCTCCTGGACCGTCGCGTCGTCCGGCGCCGCGGCCGGCGGCGTGAGCTCGGCGGTGCCTTCGATCACGACGTAGGACCAGAAGTCCGCCGCGCTGACGTGGAGCGACACCCGGGGGTCGCGTCGGGCGTTGGCGGTCTTGGCCCGCCCGTCGGTGATCGACACCCGCACGACGCCGTCGTCACCCACCGAGTGATTCACGTTCGACACCTGCGGCCGCCCATCCGCCTTCAGCGTGACCAGCACACCCCCGGGCCGCGTTCGGGCATAGGCAAGCGCATCATCGAGCTCCATGCCCCCGCCAACCGCGTGCTCGCCGGCCATGTTCCCATTTCGGCGATCGTGCCAGCGGTGACAGTGAGGCGCTGGACCCGCGAACTACCGGACTGCGTGGGTCGATTGGCCAGCACGGCGAAGCCGCTTCAAGCGGAGCCGCCAGGCGACGACGCCACGTAGTGGCGCGAGATGCGGGGGCCGATGCCGCACACCACCTCGTAGGCGATGGTGCCGAGCCAGGCTGCCCAGTCCTCGGCGGTGATGCGCCCGCCGCCCTGGTCGCCGATGAGCACGACCTCGTCACCGCGCCCCGGGGCAGGCCCGTCGGCGTCGCCGCGCCCGGCGGCGGGGCCGCAGTCGACCAGCAGTTGGTCCATCGTCACCGCGCCGACGATGGGACGGCGCCGGCCGCCGATCAGCACCTCGCTGCCCACGGCGGCGCTCCTCCGGGGGATGCCGTCGGCGTACCCGACCGGGACGGTGGCGATGACCCGGTCGCCGTCGACCCGGTGGCGCAGGCCGTAGCTGAGGCGTTCGCCGTCGGGCACCACCTTCACGAGCGAGAGGGCGGCCCGCAGCGACAGCGCCGGGCGGAGGGAGGCGGCGCCGGTGATGCCGGGGGCGGGGGCGATGCCGTAGACGGCGATGCCGGCGCGCACGAGGTCGAGGCGGGCGGCGGGGTGGCAGAGGGCGCCGGCCGAGTTGGCGGCGTGGCGGCGGGGCGGGGTGAGATCGGCGGCGGCGAGCGCGTCGCAGGCGTCGCCGAAGCGGGTCAGCTGCGTGGCGGTGAAGGGGTTGTCGGGGTCGTCGGCCACCGCACAGTGGGTCCACACCGAGGCGAGGGTCAGCCCGTCGGCCCGGGCGACGCTCCGGGCGAGGGCCTCCGCATCGCCCGGGTCGGCCCCGACGCGGTGCATGCCGGTATCGAGCTTCAGGTGGACCGGCAGGACCGTGCCGACACCGAGGCGGGCGACCGCGGCGGCCGCGGCGGCGATGCCTGCGGTCGTGTAGCAGGTGGGCTGGAGCTGCCAGGCCACGCACTCGCCGAGCTCGTCGGGGTGCGGTTCGCTGAGCACGAGCACGGGGGCATCGATGCCGAACTCCCGCAGCTCGACCCCTTCGGCGACGATGGCCACGGCCAGCCCGGCGGCACCGGCGTCGAGGGCGGCGCCGGCCACCGGCCCGGCGCCGTGGCCGTAGCCGTCGGCCTTCACGACGGCCCACACCTCGGCCCCGCCGACGACGCGCCGCAACTCGCCGACGTTGGCGGCGACGGCGCCGAGGTCGACCTCGGCCCACGCCCGGGTGCTCACCGGCTGAACCCGGTACTGGTGTCAGAACCGTGCGAGCTGGCGCGAGGTCCTGACACCAGATCGCTGATGGCGCCAGGGAGGTGGCCGACGATGTCGCCGGCGACCAGGCCGTCGGCGGGGCCGAGCAGTGCCGCCCGACCGTGGAGGAGGGCGCCGGCGGCGGCGGCGCGTAGGGGGTCGAGGCCCCGGGCCAGCAGGGCGGCGATGGTGCCGGTGAGCACGTCGCCGGTGCCGGCGGTGGCCAGGCGGGCGTCACCGGCGACGACGACGAGCACGGCGCCGGCGGCGTCGGCCACGACCGTGGTGGGGCCTTTCAGCAGCACCACCGCGCCGGTGGCGGCGGCGAGGGCGCGGGTGGCGGCCAGGCGGTCGGCCCCGGGGGCGTGCCCGGCGAGCGCCTCGAACTCGCCGTCGTGGGGGGTCAGCACGACGGCGGCGGCGGCGGCGCTGGCGGGCGCGGCGCCGGCCAGGGCGCGCAGGCCGTCGCCGTCGACCACCACCGGGACCGCTGACCGCGCCACCAGGCGGCGCACCTCGGCGGCGGCGCCGGCGGCGCTGCCCAAGCCGGGGCCGACGACGAGGGCCCGGAACCGGTCGGCTTCGTCGAGCACGGCGCCGGCCCAACCCTCGGCGGCGAGGTCGGTGCCGACCACCTCGACGGGGGCGCCGGGCAGGGGCGGACCGACACCAGGGGCCGACAGCCGGACGTACCCGGCGCCGGCCCGGGCGGCAGCGGCGGCGGCGAGCACGGGAGCACCGGTCATGCCCGGCGAGCCGCCCACCACCCACACCGCCGAACGCCACTTGTGGGCATCATCCGGGCGCGTGGGGAACCACGCGGCGACATCGGTGGCGTCGACGAGGTGGGTCCGGGCGCGGCCGGTGTCGAGACCGATGTCGACGACATCGACCCGGCCGGCGTGCGCCCGCCCGGGGAGGAGCAACAGCCCCGGCTTGCGCGCGGCGAAGGTGACAGTGGCCATGGCCCGTACGGCCGTGTCGGTGGCCTCGCCGGTCAGGCCGTCGACACCGGAGGGGATGTCGACGGCGAGCACCGGAGCGCCACCCGGGTCCGGTGCCACGTAGCTGCCCCGGAACCCGGTGCCGTAGGCGGCGTCGACGACGAGATCGCTGGCCGGCAGGCGGGTGCCCTCGGCCGCGGCCGCGTCGAGCACCACCACCCGCACGCCCCGACGGCGGAGGCGCACGGCGGCGTCGCGACCGTCGGCGCCGTTGTTGCCCTTCCCGACCACCACCACCACCCGGCGCCCGTAGGCGCCGCCGAGCAGGTCGAGCGCCGCCCGGGCCACGGCTGCGCCCGCTCGCCGGACGAGCTCATCGACCGGCTCGGGGGCGCCAGCGTCGATGGCCGCCATCTCCTCAGGGGTCACGACCGGGCGCACCCCGGCGAGGCTACGACCAGGCCGGCGCGCGACCATCCCGGTGTGCTGTTGCCCGTC
>JBBJOU010000078.1:0-8327 GCA_037724305.1 Acidimicrobiales bacterium | reverse complement strand
CCCGCAGCTCGTCGGAGCCCTCGAGGGCCCGGGCGAAGCGGAACAGCTCGTCGCCGATGGCGCCGAGGTCGCCCTCGGCCCGGGCGACATCGAACATGGCCCGGGCGTAGGACTGGATGCGGTCCGGGCCCAGGTAGGGCCCGTCCTGCTCGGCGGACTGGGACGACATCAGTTGCTCCGGCTGGCGACCTGGGCGATGTACTGCTCGACCAGGGCGGTCTGGGTGTCGCGGTCGAGGTTGCGCTGCACGACCACCTCGGCGGCGCCGATGGCCAGGCTGGCCACCTCGTCGCGCAGGTCGGCGATGGCCGAGGTCTTGGCGGCGGTGACGTCGGCGGTGGCCTGCTCGCGCATCGTGGCCAGCTCGGCCTTGAGCCGTTCCTCCTGCTCGGTCTTGATGGTGTCGGCCTGCTGGCGGGCGGCCTCGATGATGCGCCCCGACTCGGCCTTGGCGTCGGCCAGCTGCGCCCGGTACTCCGAGAGCACCTGGTCGGCCTCGTTCTTGACCGACTCGGCCTGGTTGAGGTCGGTGCGGATCCGCTCGGTGCGGGCGTTCATGCCCGCCTTGATGGCAGGGAGCCCGAACCGGCTGATGAACAACAGGACGACGACGAAGCCGATGGCGCCCCAGATGATCTCGTTGGGCTCGGGCAGGAGCTGGTTCGGTGCCTCGTAACAGTCGTCGAGGGCGCCCCCCTCGGCCAGGACCTCGATGCACTCGGCGTCGGACTCGGCGGCGCCGTTCTCCTCGGCCTCGTGGATGACCTCCTCGACGGGGCTTTCCTCCTGGGCGGCGACGGGGCCGGCCAGGCCCACGCCGAGGGCGAGCGTCGCCGCCAGGGCGAGCAGCGGGCGGTGGAATCGCATGCGAATCGCCCGCCTAGCCCTGGCTCAGGAAGAAGACCACGAAGCCGATGAGGGCGAGGGCCTCGACGAAGGCGATGCCGAGGAACATGGTGGTACGGACCATGCCGGCGGCCTCGGGCTGGCGGGCCATGGCCTGCACGGCCTGGCCGACGAGGTAGCCGATGCCGATGCCGGGGCCGATGGCCCCGAGGCCGTAGCCGATGGCGGCGAGGCCGGTGTCAGTGATGCCTGCGGCCTCAGCGGCTTGGGCGAAGAGCATGGGAGCTCCGTCCTCTCTTGCTTCTCGGTGGTGGGGTGGTTGGAGATGGGTGGACGAGCGAGCGGTCTGGGGCGCCGGGGCGCTCAGTGCTCGTGGCTGGTGGCGCTGTCGATGTAGACGGCGGCCAGCAGGGTGAAGACGTAGGCCTGGAGGAACGCCACCAGGATCTCGAAGGCGGTGAAGAAGATGACGGCGATGACCGGCAGGGGCAGGACGATGGCGTACAGCTTGGGCGTCCACAGGCCCGCCGACAGCACGGCGAAGGTGACCAGCAGGATGTGGCCGGCCAGCATGTTGGCGAAGAGCCGGACCATCAGCGAGAAGGGCCGGACCAGGAAGGTCGACACGAACTCGATGGGCACGACGAGCAGGTAGAGCGCCTTGGGCACGCCCGGCGGGAAGAGGGCGTGCTTGAGGTAGCCGATGGGGCCGTGCTCCTTGATGCCGGCCACGTTGAACAGGACCCAGGTGAGCACCGCCAGGAACAGGGGCAGGGCGATGCGGGCGGTGGCCGGCATCTGGATGATCGGGATGACCGAGAAGATGTTGCAGAAGAAGATGAAGAAGAACAGAGAGAGCATGAACGGGGTCCACGACAGGCCCTTGGTGCCCATGGTCTGGCGGATGATCGAGTCCTCGACGAACTCGACCGCCGTCTCGGCGATGTTCTGCATGCCGGTGGGCACCAGGCGCTTCTTGTTGCCGAGGATGAACACGGCCATGGTGAGCAGCACGGCGAACAGGTAGATCAGGACGACCTTGTTGACGCCGAGGGTGTCGTCGCCGAAGAAGGTGGGCCAGGCCACCAGGTGGCCGAGGGGCGGGAACTCCAGGCCGAGGATCACGCAGATTGCTCCTGAACGGGGGCGGGGCGGCCCGGCTGCAGGCCGGGAAACGCCAGCGAGGCGGACACGTGGCGGGCCTCCCAGGCGAGCAGCCCGAGGTGGGAGACGATCAGGGAGATCGCCAGCACCTCGGCGTGCGCCCACCACTGGTCGCGGACCAGCCAGACGGCGGCCGAGACGAGCGCCAATCGCACGAGGAAGCCGAACAGGGCGACGCCCATGACCAGGCCGAGCGAGATGCGCGCCGCCCGGTCCAGCAGGGCGGCCGAGACCCGGAAGTTGACGAGCACCAGGGCGGCGGCGAAGGCCACCGACAGGGCGCCGCCGGTGCCGGCGGCGAGCAGGCCGACGAGCATGGCGATCGGGGTGACCAGCAGCCCGCGGCGCACGAGGTCGTTGGCGACCTCGACTTCCGGCGAACCGCCGGCGACGGGCCCGGCGAGCACCTTCGCGTCGGTCGTCCCGCTCATGGCGTCACGTCCGTGGTGCCGTCAGCATCAGCGGTCGGGCGCGTGGTCGGGGGACGCGGCGCCCACGGGGCACCGGCCTCCTCGCGCCGCATGGCGGCGTCGTAGCCGATCCAGGTCTTCACGAACATGCCGACCACCGCGAACGAGAGGAGCGCGATCAGCAGCCCGGGGCGGGTGCCGAGCCGACCGTCGAGCCACCAACCGAGGGCGCCGAAGGTGGCGGGGACCAGGGCGATCTCCACCCCGGTGGTGGTGGGGACGCCGGCGACCCGCTGGGGAGGTCGGATGAACGACGGCAGCGCCGGGCGCTGCTCTCCCGCTTGCTCGCGGCTGACCCCGTTCGTCGTCACGTGCTCGTTTCCACCGTGCCCCCGGCGGCCGTGTGCCACCGCTTGTGAATTGTTTCGCAACCTAGGAGCAGGGCGAGGCCGGTGCAAGCTGACCCGGCGTGCGCGCTCGGCGCCCCTGCTCCGTGGTCGGCGGGACACTAGGGCACCGGGGGCAACGAGGTCCACCGAGCCCGGAGGGCGGGCAATCGGGCTATTCGGGTGGAACGCGTTCGAGGCGGGTCTCGGCGGCGTCCGTCGCCGGCACCGGACCCGACGGCGCGCCCCCGTTGCGTGACGCCGGGTGGGCGGCCGCCGCCGCCGTCGCCGCGTCGAAGGCCGCCTCGTCACGCGACCGCTTGGCGCCGGGATGCAGGACCGTGTAGAGCAGGAGCAGGAGGGCAGCGGCGGCGACGGGCAGGAGTTTCGGCCCCTGGGCCCGGGCGGTGAAGGCGGGCACGAGCACGAGCGACGACAGCAGCGCCGTCCACGCCCAGAGGATGAACACCGCGCGCCGGTGCCCGTGGCCGAGGCGCAGCAGGCGGTGGTGGAGGTGGTTCTTGTCGGCGGTGGCCACGCCGGAGCGGCGCGCCGCCCGGCGGACGATGGCGAAGGCGGTGTCGAGCACCGGCACCCCGAGGATGACCAGGGGGATGAACAGGGGGGCGAAGAAGAAGAAGGCCTGGCCGCTGTACTCGACGTCGGTGGAGCCGCCCACCGACATGGTGGACGCCGCCATCAGCACGCCGAGCATGAGCGCGCCGCAGTCGCCCATGAAGATGCGGGCGGGGTGCACGTTGTGGGGCAGGAAGCCGAGGCAGACGCCGAGCGTGACCGCCGCCACCAGCGGGCCGATGTTGCTGGCGCCGAGCACGCCGACGTCCTCGAGGCGCAGCCCGTAGACCAGGAACGTCCCCGAGGCGATGGCCATGATGCCGGCGGCCAGGCCGTCGAGACCGTCGATGAGGTTGACGGCATTGGCCATGCCCACCACCCACAGCACCGTGACCAGGGCCGAGAGGTCGGGCGACAGCGAGAAGATGCCGTAGAACGGCACCCGGAAGAAGATGGTGGAGACACCGGCGAACGACAGGACGCTGCCGGCCAGGACGATGCCGGCCAGCTTCGCCGGCGCCGAGACGCCGGTGCCGCGCACCTTGCGGACCTCGTCGAGCCAGCCCACCACGAAGGCGATGGTGACGGCGACGGCGATGCCGACGGGGATGGTGGGCGTCTCGAAGATCTGGCCGAAGCGGTCGAGGCGCGAGGCGGCGGCCAGGGCGACGAGCACCCCGGCCCACATGGCGATCCCCCCCACCGACGGCGTCGGCGTGAGGTGCACGCGGCGCTCGTCGGGCGGGATCAGCGCGCCCCGCCTCACGGCTGCCCACCGCACCACGGGCGTCAACCCGCACGTCACCACGAAGGCGACCGCGACGACGGCGAGATAGGGAGCGATCACCAGCGGCCCAGCCTCGCGCATCGCAGCGCTGGAACGGCGTAGCCCGTCAGACGGGGAACTTCGAGCAGAGGGCCACGACCTCGTCGCGCACCGCGGCCAGCTCCGCCTTGTCCTGGCGATGCTCGAGCACGCGGTGGATGAGGGCGGCGATGGTGACCATCTCGGGCTCGCCCATGCCCTGGGTGGTCACCGCCGGGGTGCCGATGCGCAGCCCCGAGGTGATGTACGGCGGGCGGGGGTCGTCGGGCACGGTGTTCTCGTTGAGGCTGATGCCGGCCCGGTCGAGGGCGAGGCGGGCCTTCTTGCCCGACAGGTCGGGGTCGAAACTGCGGAGGTCGACGAGCAGGAGGTGGTTGTCGGTGCCACCGGAGACGAGGCGCAGGCCGTGGCCGGCGAGGGCCCGGGCCAGGGCGGCGGCGTTGGCGACGATGCGGGCGGCGTAGTCGCGGAAGGCGGGCGTCGCCGCCTCGGCGAAGGCCACCGCCTTGGCGGCGATGACGTGGTCGAGGGGCCCGCCCTGGTAGCCGGGGAACACCGCCTTGTCGATCTTGTCGGCCAGGGCGGCCGTCGACAGGATGCAGCCGCCGCGCGGGCCCCGGAGCGTCTTGTGGGTGGTGAACGTCACGATGTCGGCGCCGTGGTCGACGGGGTTCGGGTGCACGCCACCGGCGATGAGCCCGGCGACATGGGCGGCGTCGAAGAGGAAGAGGGCACCGACCTCGTCGGCGATGGCCCGGAACGGGGCCGGGTCGATGATGCGGGGATAGGCGGTGGCGCCGGCGACGATGAGCGCCGGGCGGTGCTCGCGGGCGAGGGCGGCCAGCGCGTCGAGGTCGATGCGCTCGTCGCTCGGCGTGACGCCGTAGGAGACGAAGCGGTAGAGCTTGCCGCTGGCGTTCACCGGCGACCCGTGGGTGAGGTGGCCGCCCTGGTCGAGGCGCAGACCGAGCACGGTGTCGCCCGGCTCGAGCACGGCGAAGTAGGCGGCCATGTTGGCGTTGGCGCCGGAGTGGGGCTGGACGTTGGCGTGCTCGGCCCCGAAGAGGGCTTTCGCCCGCTCGCGGGCGATGTTCTCGACCTCGTCGATGACCTCGTTGCCGCCGTAGTAGCGCTTGCCGGGGTAGCCCTCGGAGTACTTGTTGGTGAGCACCGAGCCCGTCGCGGCGAGCACTGACGGCGAGGTGAAGTTCTCGCTGGCGATGAGCTGCAAGGTGGTGCGCTGGCGTTCGACCTCGCGGTCGATGAGGGTGAACACCTCGTCGTCGTGCACCTCGGGCCAGGTCACGATCGTTCGGGGCCGATGCCGTCGGCGGCGCGCTCGATGTCGGTGATCTGGTCGACGCGCCGCTGGTGGCGGCCGCCCTCGAACCCGGTGGTCAGCCACAGCCGCAGGATCTCGCCGGCCAGGCCGGTGCCCACGATGCGTCCGCCCATGGCGAGCACGTTGGCGTCGTTGTGCTCCCGGCTCATGCGGGCGGTGTAGAGGTCGTTGCACAGGGCGGCGCGCACGCCGGCCACCTTGTTGGCGGCGAGCTGCTCGCCCTGGCCGCTGCCGCCCAGGACGATGCCGCGCTCGGCCTCGCCGGCGACGACGGCCCGGCCGACGGCAGCGCAGATGGGCGGGTAGTCGACGGTGTCCTCGCTGTCGGTGCCGAGGTCGATCACCTCGTGGCGGTCGTCGGCGAGCAGGCCGAGCAGGTGGACCTTGAGGGCGAACCCGGCGTGGTCCGATCCGATGGCGACCCTCAAGGTGTGCTCCCGTGGCGATCGGCGGTGGAGGTGAAGACAGACGTGGCCACCGGCGCGCCCGGCCACGCGGCGGCGACGACGGCGGCGAGCAGGTCGTCGATCTCGGCGGCGGTGCGGGAGTAGGTGGCGAGCGACCGGCCGACGGGGTCGGCGACGGCGTCGTCGCCCACCCCCAGCAGCTCGGCGGTGGTGCGCCCGCCGGCCACGCGGCCGGCCCAGGTGCGCAAGGTCTCGCCGGGCCGCCGCGGTTCGACGGTGATGGCCCGGCGGGCGAGGTCGGCCAGGGTGAAGGCACGCTCGCGCGCGGAGGGGTCGAGGAGCACCGCCTCCTGGATGTGGCGCCGCTCCATGCCCAGCACGACGTCGGCGCAGTCCAGGGCGGCGGCGTCGAGGCGACGACTGCGGTGGCCGGCGAGGTCGATCCCGCGCCGGGCCATGGTGGTCACGCCGTGGTCGGTGGCGGGCAGGCCGCTCTCGGACAGGCCGGCCGACCGCACCTCGGCGGCGATGCCGAGGTCGGCCAGGCGCAGGCGCAGCATCCCCTCGGCCATCGGCGACCGGCACCGGTTGGCGGTGCACAACACGAGGATGCGGTCAATGGCGATGGCCCGATCGTAGAGGCTCCGCCCTACCGGTCGTCCCCATCGACGGTCGGCCCGTGCCCCGGACCGCGGTCGACGGGCGCCTCGAGGGCGACGACCGCACCGTCCTCGGTGGTCCCCCAGTAGGAGACGTGCTCGCCCCAGGGCGCCTCGAGCAGCACGACGAAGGCGCCGGTCTCGGCCACGACGACGTTGGTGGCGGTGGCGATCGTCGACGCTGCGCTGACGGCGACGACGTCGCAAGGAGCAATCCCACTGACCCATGTCCACATCAGCGACGGAAAGACCGGCACGGCATCGCCGTGGCCGACCGACGGGCCCTGACCGCTCCCCCCGGCAGACACGTTCCTGGCCGGTCCGACGGCGTGGCGATCGAGAACCTCGTGCTCCCAGATCGTGCCGTCCACCGACTGCGGCACCTGCACCCGGCCCGACTCGTCGGCTGACAGGAAGACGTTCGCCTGGTGGAACGAAAAGCCGTCACTGGTCCGGGCGAGCACGCTGACCACGGCGTTCGCGCCGACGCGATGGGATGCGATACCACGCTCGGTTCCGACCTCGATCGTGGCGAGGTCGGTGCACACCGCGCCGCTCTCCAGCGTGAGGAGTGCGGCCCGGACGAGGTCGTCGGGATCAGGCAGCGAAGTGATCGCCATGGGTCATCTGTACTCCCTGGTCCGTCAGCTGTCGATGGGTCGCGAGTCGATGGCGAAGAGGTCGTCGGCCGTGAGGGCGAGGACGCCGTCGTCGAGCCGGGTGAGGGTCGTGCGGGCGCAGACCGCGTAGCCGAGGCTGTCGGGGTCGAGGCGCAGGCCCCGGTCGACCTTGCGGCGGAGGGCAGTGACGAGCGAGGTGGCATCCGCGGTGGCGGCCCACTTCGCCTCGCCGACCATGACGGGGGTGGCCGATCGGCCGGCGAGGACGAGCGCGTCGATCTCGTTGTCGTTGACCGTTCCCCACCACGCACCGACGGCGACAACGTCGCCGTCGACGGGCAGGGCGCCGGCGGCGGCCCGCCGCCGGAGCTCAGCGCGGAAGGCGTCCTCCCAGACGTCGCCCATGTGATCGCCCAGGGCTTCACGCATCACGGGGAGGATGGACGGGCCCAGGCCCCGTTCGATCTCGGTGCGGTAGCGGGCCGCGGTGCCGAGGTGGAAGCGCACGAACGGGTCGACGATGCGGTAGCTGCGACGCTTGGAGCGTTCGGACTCGCCGACCGGCATGATCCGCTCGACGAGGCGCAGCTCGATGAGGCGCTCCAGTGGGCGTTGGGGCTCGACCCTGACGTAGTCCTTGATCTGGCCGTACTGGGTGCGCCCGGTGGCGATGGCGTGCAGGACCTGACGGGCGTACTCGCCGCCGTCGATGTCGGTGCGCAGCACGAGATCTCCCTCGGTCATCAGCCGGCCGCCGGGCTCGCACACCAGCCGGCCGAGGTTCTCGTCGATGGTCTCGTCTTGTTCCCACCAGCTCAGGTACAGGGGCATCCCCCCGACGATCCCGTACACCAGTGCACGATCGGGCGGGGCCAGCCGATCCAGCATCCCCGCCGCTTCGTGCTGGTCGAAGGGGTGGACGGCGAGTGACAGGTCGAAGCGGCCGAAGAGGGGTTGGCGCTCCTCCTGGAGGGTGTGCATGTGGCGCACCGCTGATCCGCACAACAGCAGGCGCAGCCGGGTTTGGCCTCGGCTCCGGTCGAGGAAGGCGCGGAGCGTGCCCGGCAGGGTCGGCGACGAGCCCACGAGCT
>JBBJOU010000077.1:0-8331 GCA_037724305.1 Acidimicrobiales bacterium | reverse complement strand
CGCCGGCGGCGTGACTACTTCCAGGGTGCGCAGCCAGGCGCCATCGGCCGAACGGGGGGGCACGCGCCGCACGGCGGAGTCTCGCGCCGAGCGCGCCGCGAAACCCGACGACCATGCCGCCTCCCTCACGCGACCGCGCCCGCTCGCGCATCGGCGGGCGAGCCGGCGCCCGACCCTGCCGGTGCTGCTCGGTCTCGATCGCACGTCGCCCTGGATCGAACGGATCGCCATGGTCCTGACCGCCGTTCGAGCGCCAACTCGTCGGCCGCGTCGCCCTGCCATTCGGCACATCGGTGCGTGCGTGGCCACGATGCGGGCACGCGCGCAGGCTGTCACGACCGACGCAACGTCACCGAGCGAGCCGGCCGGCGGAGCGTGATCGCCACCGGGGTCGCGCCACCGGTCGACGGGCCATCGCCACGTCTCGACGGGGCCACCGACCGCCGCCGTCACGTTCCCGGGCTCGACGGGCTCCGTGCCGTCGCGGTCATCGCCGTGCTCCTGTTCCACCACGGTACGGGTTGGGCCGGAGGCGGGTTCCTCGGCGTGTCGTTGTTCTTCGTGCTGTCGGGGTTCCTCATCGGTGCCATGCTCGGCCGGGAGGTCGATCGGACGGGCACGGTCGACCTGCGGGCGTTCGCCGGGCGCCGCCTCCGCCGCCTGGTACCGGCGATGGTGGCGATGACCCTCTTCGTCGTCGTCGCCGGGCGGATCCTGGCGCCTGACGGTCCCACGCCGGTCCGGAGCGAGGTGCTCGGCAGCCTCGGCTTCGTCGAGAACTGGCGCCTGCTCACCACGGCGCAGTCCTACGGCTCCCTGTTCGCCGCCCCGTCACCCCTGCTGCACACCTGGAGCCTCGGCATCGAGGCCCAGTTCTACCTGCTCGTGGCGCCGTTCGTCGCCCTCGCGTTCCGACGCCAGCGCCTCGGTCCGCTGGTTGCCCTCCTCCTTGCCGGCGCCGCCGCTCACCTCGTACTCGGGTTCGCCGGCGCCGACGATGCCGTCTACTACTCCCTCCCGACCCGCCTGCCCGAATTGCTCGTCGGCGTACTGCTCGCCCGCCGCTTCGCCCCCGGCGCCCTCGGGGGGCCTGGTGTCAGCGGCGCCGGTCGCCGGTGGGTGGGCCCGGCTGGTGTGGTCGGGTTGGTGGCGCTCGCAGTCGCCGTTGTCGTGGTCGACTTCGCCGACGCCGTCGTGCACCGCGGTCTGCTGCTGGCCGCCGCCGTCGTCGGCGGCGCCGTGGTCGTCGCGGCATCAACGGAGGGCACGGCGTTGGACCGTGCCCTGTCGGTTCGGCCCCTCGTCGCCGTCGGCCGGATCTCCTACGGGATCTATCTGGTGCACCTGCCGCTGTTCCTGATCCTCACGCCGACTCGCATCGGCCTGGACGGCGCCGCCCTGTTCGCGGTGCGGGTGGCCGCCACCCTCGCGCTGGCGGGGCTCTCGTGGCGCACGATCGAGCAGCCCTGGTTGCGCGACCGCCGGCGGCACCGCCACGCCCGAGGGGACCGTCGGGGCGTCGTCGCCGTCGGCGGCCCGATGGTGGTTGCCGCCTCTGTCGTCGCCATCCTCGCCGTCCCCGCCTCGGTCGATGACGACCTCGAAGCCACCGTGGCCGACGTCGAGCAGGCGGCCACGGTGCCGGTGCCGCCAGGAGTCGCCACCGTGGCCGTGTTCGGGGACTCGACGGCGCTGGGCAGCGCGCTCGCGCTCAGCGAGTGGGGACGGGCCACCGACCGCCTGGGGCTGGTGAACAGCGTCGTCGAGTTGGGTTGTGGCCTCGTCCACGAGGGTGAGTTCGCCTTCCGCGGGGTGCCGGGCCCGTTCCCGCCGAAGTGCGACTGGCCGGTGCGGTGGGCCGACGCGGTCGACGTCGATGGTCTCGACATTGCCATCGTCCAGACCGGGCCCATCGACGTCCGCGACCATCGGCTGCCGGGCGACGACGCATGGAGGGGCCCCGGCGACCGGGTGTATGACGAGGCGCTGCTCGCCGAGATGGTGGCGGCGGTCGACCTGCTGTCGAGCCGGGGCGCCACCGTCGTGTGGCTCACCAGCCCGACGATCGATCGCGAGGGCGTGCTGGCACCGGTCGGGAGTGGCGACGACGTCGGCGCCGAGCCGGGGCGGATGGCCCGCTACAACGAGCTGGTTCTCGAAGCGGCGGCTCGCCGTCCCGCCCTGGTGGTCGTCGACCTGGCCGCCTGGGTCGCGTCACTGCCCGACGACGCCCGGCAGCGGGTACGGCCGGACGGCGTCCACTTCGCCGAGGACGCCGCCGGCGAGGTGAGCGCCTGGCTCGGCCCGGCGGTACTCGACGCCGTCGCCGATGTCATGGCGGAGGGGGCGCCGGTAACGCCAGGCGGATGATGGTGGGCCCGGGGTCCGGACGGAAACCTCCCGGCGTCAGGTCACCGTGGGCGAGCGGGGAATGACCGGGGCGCTGCGCCCGGTACCACCGGCGCCGCCGCCCCTGTCGGCCGGTGACTTCTCCTCGTGGTACTCCTCGTCGACGTTGACCGCCCACACGTCGTGGTGGTCGCCGAAGAGGTTGTCGACGGTGCGCAGGGCGGTGACCATGGAGTGGTCCTGGTTGTTGTAGCGGTGCATGCCGTTGCGCCCCACGGGGTGGACGTTGATCACGTCGCTCGCCAGCCAGGCCCGGATGGTGTCGACGTGGCCCTGGTAGTGCTCGTCGTAGGTGGGGTAGGCCTTCGGCATCCGCACCACGTAGCCCCGCTCGACCTGGTCGGCGCCCACCAGGCCCAGGGATGAGAGCTCCTTGGTGCCGAGGGCGATCAGCTCGTCGTCGGGCATCGTCCACAGGTCGTCTCCGACGAAGACGAAGTACTCGAGGCCGAGGCAGGTCCGGCCGTCCTTGACCATCTCGGGTGACCACTGCCCGAAGTTCTGGATGCGCCCGACCCGCACGTCGGGCTCGTGGATGTAGAGCCAGTTGTCGGGGAAGCCGGCGGCGGCCGGCACCACCAGGGCGACGGTGAGGAAGTCGCGGTGGGTCAGGCCCTCGGCGGCGGCCACCACGTGGGGCGGGGGCGGCGGGTCCATGGTCAGGACCAGCGAGCCGAGCGGCATCGAGGAGATGACGGCGCTGGCCTCGTGGGTGGTCTCGACCCCGTGCTCGTCGGTGCTGACGACGGCGGTGGCGCGATCGCCGGCGCGGGTGATGGTGGCGACGGGCCGGCGGAGCAGCACCTCGCCGCCGTCGGCCCGCACCCGTTCGGTCGCCGCCTCCCACATCATCCCGGGGCCGAGGCGCGGGTAGCGGAACTCCTCGATCAACGAGGTCACGTCGGTCTTGTTGCCCCGCTGCGGGACGACGGCGCGCCACACGGCGGTGGCCAGGGAGAGGTTCTTGATGCGCTGGGCGGCCCAGTCGGCGGTGAGGGTGGTGGCGGGGACGCCCCACACCTTCTCGGTGTAGCTCTTGAAGAACATGCGGTAGAGGCGCCAGCCGAAGCGGCTCGCCACCCACCCCTCGAAGCTGTCCTGGTCGGCCGGCTTGCGGACCCGCACCCAGAGGTAGGAGGCGACGCAGCGCACGGCCTCGATGGGCCCGAGGTTGCGGAGGGCGTTGAACGCCTTCAGCGGGTAGTCGAAGTACTTGCCCCGGTAGAAGATCCGGCTGAGGCGGGGCCGGGTGATGAAGTCGTCGGGCAACAGGTCGTCCCAGACCGCCTCGACCTCCGACACCTTGGTGAAGAACCGGTGACCGCCGATGTCGAAGCGCCAACCGTCGCGCTCGACGGTGCGACTGATGCCCCCGACGACGTCGTCAGCTTCCAACACCGTCGCCGGCGCACCCCGCCGGCCGAGGTCGAAGGCGGCGGTGAGGCCGGCCGGCCCGGCGCCGATGATGACCACCTGGCGGGCGTCGGGGGGCACGACGACGTCGTCGCCGCTTGTCGTGCGGGCGGTCGGTTCGGGGGCGCGGGGGTCAGTCACGGTGGAGGGGGGGAGCCGGCGCTCGACGCCGTCGGGGCGATCCCGGGACGGGCACGGTTGCCGGCCAGCACCGCGCGCCGTCGTACAGTATCGGGGCCATGACCGATCTCCGAGATCCTCCCGTCGCGCCTGCGGTGCGGCCGGGTGCGGGCGACCGGCCGGTCCCGAGGCGCCGGGCCGGGCCCGCAGCGTTGGCGTTCGCCGCGGTCGTCGTCGTCGGGGTGATCGTCCGTTTCGCCGCGGCGACGCCGCTCTGGCTCGACGAGGCCCTGTCGGTCAGCATCGCCCGCCTGGACCTGGCCGACCTGCCGGCTGCGCTCCGGCGCGACGGCCATCCGCCGCTCTACTACCTCGTTCTCCATGCCTGGTCGGGCGCGTTCGGCGACGGCGACCTGGCCGTGCGGTCGCTCTCCGGGGTGTTCGCGGTGGCCACGCTGCCGCTGGCCTGGCTGTCCGGGCGCCGGGTCGCCGGACGGGCCGGCGCCGCCGCCGCG
The DNA here is from genome assembly GCA_037724305.1 of Acidimicrobiales bacterium. Taxonomy (GTDB): domain Bacteria; phylum Actinomycetota; class Acidimicrobiia; order Acidimicrobiales; family JACDCH01; genus JBBJOU01. Next base: position 3,874 of record JBBJOU010000077.1, on the reverse strand, counting down.
GTGGTGCTGGTGGCGATCTCACCCTTCGCCGTGCGCTACGCCACCGAGGCCCGCATGTACGCCATGGTGATGGTGCTGGTGTTCGCCGGTCACCTTCTGGTGCGAGGCGCGCTCGACCGCGGTCCGTCGCCCGACGGGAGCACCGCCTCCGTCTCCCCCCTCCGCCTGGTGGGCATCGCCGCGGTGGCCGGCGCGCTCTACCTGACCCACTACTGGTCGTTCTTCCTCGCCGCCGCCACCGTCGGCGGCCTCGCCGTGGTCTGGCGCCGGGACCCCCGGGCGTGGCGGCGCGCCGCGGCGCTGCGTACCGGTTCGGCCATCGTCGCCGGCGGCGTGGCGTTCCTTCCCTGGTTACCCAGCTTCTTGGCGCAGCTCCGTTCCACCGGGACGCCGTGGGGCATCACCGCTCGCCCCCCCGACGTGTTCAGCATCACCTTCGTCGACCTGGGCGGTCCGGCGGCCGAGGGCATCCTGACGGGCGGGGTGCTGCTCCTCCTGCTGGCGGCCGGTCTCTTCGCCGTGCGTCCCGGCCCCGGAGGCGTCGCCGACCCACCGGTCGCCGACACCGGCGTGGAGCTCGACCTGCGCACTGCACAACCGGCGCGCGGTGAGGCGGCCGTGGCCGTCGCCACCCTCGCCCTCGGCGGTGTCGCCGGCTTCCTCACCGAATCCGCCTTCGCCTCGCGCTACGCCGCAGTGGTGTTCCCACTGCTCGTCGTGGTCGCCGCTCGCGGTGTGGCGGCGCTGTCCCCGCCGAAGGCCCGGGTGATCGCCCTGGCGGCGATGGTCGCCTTGGGCACCCCCGGCGCCTACCGCGCCCTCACCCACGAACGCACCCAGGCCGAGGTGCTCGCCGCCGCCATCGCCGCCGAGGCCGGCCCCGACGACGTGGTCGTCACCTGTCCCGACCAGCTCGGCCCGTCATTGGTCCGCGCCCTCGACCAGGGTGGCACCGGCGCGCTACGGGTAGTCGGCTACCCGACACTCGAGCGCCCCGATCGCGTCGACTGGATCGACTACGAGGCGCGCAACCGGGCGTCCGATGCCGAGGCGGTGGCCGGCGAGGTGCTGACCTCGGTCCCTGCCGAGGCCACCGTGTGGCTGGTGACCAACACCTCCTACCGGACCTTCGAGGGCCGATGTGAGCGCCTCGAGGTCGCCCTCGGCGCCGTCCGGCCGTCCCGGTCGGTGGTCTCCGCCCGACCCGAGCTGTTCTTCGAGAGCGGCGAGCTCATCGCCTTCGGTCCCGAACCGGGCGCGGGCTCGGCCGGCGGGTGAAGCCGACCGTCGTCGCCGGCGACCGGCGGGACGACGACCACCCCCACGGTGGACCGGCGGGCCCCGGACGCGACCTCGGGGACCGTGGTGGTGGTGGACGCCCGGCCACGGCGCTCCGCCGGGTCGGGGCCGCGATCGGCCCCGACCTGCGGGCGGCGCTGCCGGGGTGGATCGCCGGCCGGGTGCTGGTGGCGGTGGCCGCGCTGGTGGCCGACTTCGCCATCGGCCGATGGCGGCGGGAGGTCGGCCCCCCGCCGATGCGCTACGGCCTCTTCGCCTGGGACGGCAACTTCTACCGGGGGATCGCCGAGCAGGGGTACCTGGCCATCGATCAGGAGGCGATTCGCTTCTTCCCGCTCTACCCCCAGCTCGGCGTGAACGGCGCCGGCCTCCTGGTACTGGCCTGGGTGGCGGCGCTCGCCGCCGGGGCCGTGGTGCACCGCCTCACCCTCGACATCACCGGCGACACCGCCGTCGCCCGCCGGGCCGCCTTCCTGGTTGGCGTGGCCCCGCCGTCGTTCGTCCTGGTGTGGGCCTACAGCGAATCGCTGTTCATGACCCTCGCCGCCGCCGCCCTGCTCGCGATGCTGCGCCGCCGCTGGTGGCTGGCCGGTGGTCTGGGCGCCCTCGCTGCGCTGTGCCGGCCGACGGGAGCCCTGCTCGCCCTTGCCGCCGGCGTCGAGGGACTGCGGGGGTGGCGGGCGGCGTCGCGCACCGAACGCCTGGCCCGGCTGGTGGCCGTCGGCGCGCCCCTCGTCGCCACCGCCGGGTGGTACGCCTGGGTGGGCGCCAACTACGGCGACGTGGGCGTCGGCCTCGACGAACAGGAGCGGCTGCGGCACGGGTTCGTCGACCCGCTGACGAGCCTCGGGCGCTCCGCCGAGCAGCTCTTCACCGGCGGGTTCGCCGGCCATCACCTGCCCTTCGCCCTCGGGCTGGTGGCGCTGGTCGTGCTGGCGGCCCGCCGCCTGCCGGCCGGGCTGTCGGTGTTCGCCGGCGCCACCGTGGTCGCCGCCCTCTCCGCCGGCAACCTCGACTCGATCGAGCGCTACGGCCTGAGTGCCGTCCCCCTCGTCGTCGTGGCGGCCACCGTGGCGCGCACCCGGGCGCAGGCCGTGACGGGGGCGGTGCTGAGCTGCGTGCTCTTCGTCGTCCTGTGCTCGTACGCCTGGTACGGCCTCTACGTCCCCTGAGGAAGGTTCTCCGTAGACGTGAGCCCCTGCGCACGGCTCGTACGGTCGGCGCGACTGTGCCGGCGGCGGAGGAGCTCGCCGATGAAGAGGGCAGCTCCGACGCAGCACATGAGATCGAACGGCGCCCGAAGTCGGGGTGGGGCGAGGATGGCGATGCACAGCACCGCGAACTGGATCCCGAGAATGCCGAGATGCAGGACCCGGGGGTCACGCCGGTTGCCCCACATCCCCGCCAGGCCGAGCGTCGTCACGACGTAGAACGCCGGCAACGTGGCGCGCCGAAAGCCCAGGTCGCGACCGTCGAACTCCTCGGCGGATTCGTTGTCGCTGGGCTCGAGCTCGAAGAAGAACGACACGTTGTCGACGGCGTTCTGGACGAGGTACGAGGGATTGTCCCTGATGCCTATGCCGGCGCGCTCGAGGAGCTCGCGGCTCCACGTGGCCTCGTCGAACTGGGCCACGCGGAGCTCGAGATCGTCGTCGTAGGCGCGGTCGAGCACCGGGTCGACGAAACGGTCGGCGTCCTGCGCGACCGGCGCGAAGATGGCGGCGAGGGTGAACCCGTCGGAGGTGACGAGGCGCGGCGTGCCGACCTGGACCTGGTTGCGGATGAGCCACGGGACGACGAGTACGAGGATTGCCGCCGATGCACGCGCCGCCGTTCGCCAGTCGGCTCGCCGGCCGGCGAGGACGATGACCATGACGGCAACGGCGTACACGTTGGGTCGAGTGAGCATCAGGGCGCCGGTGGCGAGGCCGGCCCCGGTCCATCGGCCATCGTCGATGAACAGCACGATCGCGAGCAGGAGCGCAAGGGCGAGCGGCTCGGTCAGGGTGACGGTGTCGTTGGCGAGGAGCGGGGGGTACACCGCGACGAGCGCGGCGGCGAGCAGGGCCGCCGAGCGGCCGGCGACGCGCGCCGTGAGCGTCGCCGCCAGCACCACGACCGCGGCGCCAAGGAGGAGGTTGGCGAGACGAATCGACCACAGCCCGTCGGTCAGGAGGGTGAGCGGCGCGAGGAGCGTCGGGTAGAGCGGTGGCCGGAATGCCGTGGCGTGCAGCTCGAGCTGTGGGTACCTCAGGGAGAAGCCCTCGCCGTCGCCGAGGCTGCGGGCAAGGAGCAGGTACTGGTTGGCGTCCGATGCCGGCACCCAGTCCGGGGTCACGATCACCCAGTAGGCGACGCGTACCGCGACCGCCAAGGCGTACACGATGGCCAGATCCCGCCTCGACACCCGCATGGCGGTACGGATGGTCGCCTCGGGAGCCCCCGACATCGACGCAACGGCATCATCGGAGTCCGGCGCGGGCGGCGACATGGCGGGGCGCACCGTAGAGGAGTCAGGGCCGTGGGGTTTGCCCCCGGTGGCACCCGGGCACACCGAGGCAGCGACAAGGAGGTC
>JBBJOU010000076.1:0-8419 GCA_037724305.1 Acidimicrobiales bacterium | reverse complement strand
CGGTGGCCAACGCCGATGTCGAGGACTTCGTGCTGCTGCGGGCCAACGGCGCCCCCACGTTCCTGCTCGCCAATGCCGTCGACGACGCCGACATGGCCATCACCCACGTGCTCCGGGGCGAGGAGCACGTCAACGGCACGCCCAAGTACCTCCTCATCCACGACGCGCTCGCGTTGGGGGCACGGCCGACGTTCGCCCACCTCCCGATCCTGGTGAACGAGGCCCGCAAGAAGCTGTCGAAGCGGCGTGACTCGGTGGCGGTGTCGGACTTCCGTGCCCGCGGGATCCTGCCCGAGGCGATGGTGAACTACCTCGCCCTCCTGGGCTGGGGACCACCCGATGGCGTGGAGATCCGACCCCTGGCCGAACTGGTCGAGCTGTTCCGCCTCGACGACGTCACCCCGTCGCCCGCCTTCTTCGACGTGGCCAAGCTCGAGCACGTCAACGGCGAGTACATCCGGGCGCTGCCTGTCGAGGCGTTCCTGGCCCGGTGCGAGCCGTTCCTGGTCGAGCCGGAGCGCTCGCGGCCGGCGCTCACCGCGTTGGCGGCCGAGGTCCAGACCCGGGTCCGCACGCTCGCCGAGGCCGAGGCCTATGTCGACTTCCTCTGGCTCGACGAGCCCGCCGTCGACGAGGGTGCCTGGGCCAAGGTGATGAAGGGCGAACGCGCCGGTGCCGTGCTCGACGCCACCAGTGCCGAGTGGGCCGCCGCCGAGCCTTTCGACCCCGACACCGTGCGCGGCGGTCTGGAACGGGCCGCGCTGGCGGCGGGCTACGTGAACGCCGAGGGTGGCCCGCAGTTGGCCAAGGCCCAGGGCCCCGTGCGGGTGGCGGTCACCGGCCGCAGCGTCGGCCCGCCGCTGTTCGAGTCGGTCGTGGCCCTCGGGCGCGACCGCACCCTCGGGCGGCTGCGGGCGGCGCGAGACCGCCTGCCGTGAGGGAAGGGGAGAGGCGAGCCCGCCGTCCGGTCCTGCGGCGGACCGTGCAGGTCGTCGCCGTGCTCGTGGTGCTCGCCGTCGGCTACCTCGGCGTCACCTTCGTCCAGGTGTGGCAGGCATCGGGTCGTGACCGTGCCCGCCCGGCGGAGGCGATCGTGGTGCTCGGCGCCGCCCAGTACGACGGCCGCCCCTCGCCGGTGCTGGCGAGCCGCCTCGACCATGCCGTCGCGCTCTACGACGACGGCATCGCCCCCCTCATCGTGGTGACCGGCGGGCGCCGCGACGGCGACCGCTTCACCGAGGCCCAGGCGTCGGCCGTCTACCTCGAACGCCATGGCGTCCCCGGCGGCGCCATCGAGCGGGAGACCACCGGCGCCAACTCGTGGGAGACGCTCGTCTCCGCCGCCCGCTTCCTCACCGATCAGGGCATCACCGACGTCGTGCTGGTGTCGGACCCCTACCACGCCGAGCGCATCGAGGCGATCGCCGACGACCTCGGCCTCGACGCCACCGTCTCGCCGGCCGACACCCCCAACCCGCTGTCAGCGCTCGTACGCGAGACGGGGGCGGTGGCCGTGGGGCGCATCATCGGCTGGGACCGTCTCGTGCGCCTCGACGAGCGGGTCGAGGTCGGGTAAGGGCCCGGCGGGAATGCCCCGAGCCTGGTCGCGGTTGGAGTAACTTGTACGGAATCCAAGGAGCGACGAAGAGGTCGCCCGCACAGGAGGCAATCCCATGACCCGCACCCCCATCGGCACCCCCCTCGACGGGACGGTCCGCGCCGCCACCGGCGAACAGCTCCAGGGCCTCATGATCGATCTGATCGCCCTCGGCCTGCACGGCAAGCAGCTCCACTGGCACGTCGTCGGGACCAACTTCAAGAACGTCCACGAGCAGCTCGACGAGATCATCGACGACGCCCGTACCGCCTCCGACGAGGTGGCCGAGCGCGCCATCACCGTCGGCGTGCCGGTCGACGGTCGCCCGGCGGCGGTGGCCAAGGAGAACACCCTGCCCGAGCTGCCCGAGGGCTGGGTCCAGGACGCCGACGCCGTCGAGCGCTACGCCGAGGCCGTCACCGCGGTGGTGACCAAGGCCCGCACGGCGGTGGGCGAGCTCGAGGCGGAGCCCGCCAGCCAGGACCTCGTGATCGGGATCCTGCAGACCTTCGAGAAGCACCTGTGGATGCTGCAGGCCCAGCTCCAGAGCTGAGCGTCGACGACCGGTTGCGGGCGGTGGGCCTGCGGGCCACCCGGCCCCGCCGCCTGGTCTACGAGGCCCTGCGCGACCTCGGCCACCACCGGACCGCCGACGAGCTCGACGCCCGGGTGACCGCAACCGGTGCTCACCTCAGCCGGGCCAGCGTCTACAACGCCCTCGACGCCCTGCGCGCTGCCGGCGTGGTGGCGGTGGCCACGACCGGTCCCGGCGCCGCCCGCTACGAGTTCGCCGGCGCCCACCACCACTTCGTCTGCCGGGTGTGCGCCGCCATCCTCGACGTCCCCTGCGAGGCCGTCCACCCCGGCCGCTGCGCCGCCGCCGACGTGCCCGGCGCGGTGGTGGACGAGGTCCAGATCATCCTGCGCGGCACCTGCGCTCGCTGCGCCGGAACGGTTTCGCCGCCGCCGACGGTTCCGCTACCGTCACCCCGCCCTTCGGGGGTGGTGTAATCGGCAACACAACTGGTTCTGGTCCAGTTATTGGGGGTTCGAGTCCTCCCCCCCGAGCACGTGCGCGGCGAAGGCCCAGGTCAGCGACCTGGGCCTTCTGCGTGCGAGGGTCGAGGCGCCGCCGGTGATTTGCCAGACCCTCCTCGCAGAGTTGCCGTTCGTACCTCCCGCTCTGTCGCCGGCCGGTCGGTACCCTCCTCGAGGTGCGCCGGCGACCGATTTTCGTCGAGTCGCGCGTCCGCTGTGCGATGGAGGACCTGTGGGCGGCCACGCAGGACCCTGACCGCCACCAGCGCTGGGACGTCCGCTTCGGCGCCATCAGCTACGACCCGCCCGAGGACGGTAAGGCGCAGCGGTTCACCTACGCCACGACGGTCGCTCCTGGGGTGACCGTCGCCGGTACCGGGGAGTCGCTCGGCGAGCGCGACCGGCCGGACGGCTCGCGCTGGTCGGGGTTGCGGTTCTGGGCGGCCGATCGTCGATCGATCATCGAGGCCGGCGCCGGCTACTGGCGCTACGTCCCCACCGACGACGGCATCCGCTTCCTGACCCGTTACGACTACCGGACCCGCTGGGGTCGCTTCGGTGAGTTCGCCGACCGTTGGGTGTTCCGCCCGGTGTTCGGCTGGGCGACGGCGTGGAGCTTCGATCGGCTGCGACTCTGGCTCGAGGACGGCGTGGCCCCGGAACGGTCCCGTGACCAGGCGATCGCCCACGCCGCGGGAGTCGCCGGGCTTGCGGGGGTGTGGCTGTACCAGGGCCTCGTCCCGAAGCTGTGGCGCGTCGACGACGGCGAAGTCGCCATCTGGCGGACTCTGGGACTCGACGACTCGCGATCACGCAGGACTGTGCGGGTGGTCGGCGCCGCTGAGGTGGCGATCGGTCTGGCCACCGTCGCCGGACGGCGTCACCGCGCCGTCTTCATCGCGACGGCAGTGGCGATGCCCGTGCTCGCCATCGGCGCCGGCGCGGCCGACCGGGGGTCGTTGACGCGAGCGTTCAATCCGGTGGCGCTCAACTGGGCCGCGGCTGCGCTGGCGGTCGTCGCCGCCGCGACCGGCGACGGTCTCCCCTCGGGACGTACACCCTTGCGCGCCGCACCCGATCGCCAACCCGACGTGGGGGACTTGCCGTGACCTCGATCTACCAGGACGTGCTCGGTGCCGAGTTCGATCGGCTCCACCCCAAGCTGCAGTGGCGCTTCGGCTTCTCCTCGGCTGACGGGGTGTGCCAGATCGGCTCGGGGATCATGGAGGAGGTCTGGCTCGGTAGGGCGTTCACCCGGCCGTTCCTCCTCCTCGGCTCGACCCGACGGGTCTTCTTCCCCAGCCGCGGTCGGGACATCCCGTTCACCATCTCCAACTACGCCTACGTCGACGGCTTCGGGCGCGAGACGGTCACCTGGGCGCGCCGCTTCCGGATGCGCCGGAACTACCGCGCCTTCGACGCCACGATGGTCCACAGCCGGGCTCGGGGCGTGATCGTCGACTACCTCGGCACTCATCAACACCTCGCCGTCGACATCCACTGCTCCGTCGACGACGAGGGTGCGTTGTGCCTCCGCTCCGGTGAGCAACGCTTCTACGAGGGTCGCATCGCGTTCCGGTTCCCGACGCTCTTCACCGGCGTCGCCAACGTCCGCGAATGGTGGGACGAGGACGCGCAGCGCTTCCGCATCGACGTGCACGTGGCGAACCGTGTGTTCGGCCCCTTGTTCGGCTACCGGGGCTCGTTCACGGTGGTGGAGCGTGAGTGCACGCCTGGCGACATCCCCCTGGATGTGCGACCGCTGCGCGAGGAGTCACGGGACTAGCAACTGAGGGGACGAGCCGCAGCCGGGGCAGGGGCGTGACGATGGTCGCCGCCCTCAGATGCCGGAACTCGTCCGTGCCGACCGCGGCGCGCCATGCGGCGCCGAATGGTTCGCTCGCCGGCCCCCCCGCCGCCGTCTCGCCATCGGGGTGGCGGGATGCGCCATGTCGCCCCGCGGTTCGGTCGGGGCCACATCCTTCTCGGCAGCGTCGTTCTGGTGCCGGCGCCACCGGTCGGCCCGGTCGACCAGACGCTGCGCGTAGGTGCCGACGATGGCGCCGACGGCGAGTGAGCCGACCCAGGCCACCGTGGGTGAGAAGCGTTCGAGCAGTGCGGGGTGGACCTCCCAGTGGGTCAGGTAGATGTAGAGCGACGCCCCGGCGAGGATGCCGGCGACACGGGTGACCGGCCGGATGAGCGGGAGCTGGGGAACCCAGATGAGCAACAGCATCCCGACGAGCAGCACCACCTCCCGGGAGGTCTCGCCGAAGAAGCCGGGAACGGCCACCGCCAGCACCGCCGACAGGGCGAGGCGCTGGCGAACCGAGGTGGCCTGCGCCGCCACCCAACCGGCGGCGAACAACCACAGGACCTCGTGCGCCCGACCGACGCGATGCCCGAGGTCGGGCAGGCCGAGCAGGTCGAAGCGCACCGCCAATCCCACGCTCAACACGAGGGCGGCCGCCGCGCCACCTCGTCGGTGGGCGAAGCGGCGCACGGCCGGCACCGCCAGCAGCAGCGCCAGACCGACGAGGATCTGCACGAGCGCCTCGACGAACCAGTACTCCCACCGCGCGTCCGGCGCGCCGAGCTGCGCGTTGAGGAGCACGACGTGCGGGAGGGAGAAGTCCTCGGAGGTGGCGGCGACGAGGCCGATCCAGCACATGCTCGGCACGGCGATGCGGGCGATGCTGCGCGCGATGCGCCCTGTCTGCAACGCGAAGCGGGCGAAGTTGAAGCCGGCGACGCCGATCAGCACATGGGCGCCGCCGGTCAGCTGGAACACCTGGGCATGGGTGCCGACGATGAGCGCGATGGCGATCGCCCGGAGCGCCACGTTCGTCTCGATGCGCGAGATGCCGCGCCGATCGGCGCCCAGGCGCGCCAGCTCTCGGATCGTCAGGGTGTGCCACCCCGGCGGGAGGGTGCCGAGCTCGTCCTCGAGCCGGATCGACATCTCGACGTAGGACAGTGAGTCCCCGCCGAGGCTCACGAACGATGCACCGTCGTCGACGACGGTGCATCCCAGCACGCTGGCGAACAGCGTGCGGACGCGCCCCGTGCGGGCACTCGTCGTCATCGTGCTCGACGTCATCGTCCTCGCCGGCGCGGGTGACGCCGTGGCCTCGGGGCTCGTGGCGGTGACGAGGCGGGTGACGGCGGGGTAGTCGGGCTTGCCGGTGGCGAGCCGCGGCAGCTCGGCGACGGTTGCGACCTGGGCCCGGGAGGGGGGGAGACCCGTGTGCTCGCTCGCCACCCGGCTGGCGTGTCCGGCGTCGACCCCGGCCGCCACGGCGATCGCCAGGGTCTCGTCGGTGCCGGCGCACAGCGCGTCGATGCCGTGCTGGCGTAGCACGGCTTCGACATGGTCGAGGTCGACCCGGAGCCCGAACAGCTTCACGAAGCGGCTGCGCCGGCCCACCAGCTCGTACACGCCGTCGGGGTGCTTGCGGGCGATGTCGCCGGTGGCGAGCTCGTCGATCGTCGGGCCGAGGGCGAGGTCGGTAGGACGCTCGGCGTAGCCGAGCATGACGTTGGGCCCGCGGTACACCAGCTCACCGACGGCGTCGTCGGTTGCGCCGAGCGGGTCGATCCGGAACGACCCGCCGGGGATGGGCACGCCGATGGTCGAGGGATGCGACCGCGCCTTGTCCGGCGGCAGGTACGCCATCCGGGCCGTCGCCTCGGTCTGGCCGTACATGACGAAGAAGTCCCAGCCCCGACGCCGACCGAGCTCGGCGTAGCGGCGCACGCGGTCGGGGGCGAGGCGGCCCCCCGCCTGGGTCACGTACCGCAGCGTGGGCAGCGACATCTCCTCGAAGCCGACCCGTTCGAGCAGGTCGAAGGTGTAGGGGACTCCGGCGAAGGAGGTCGCCCCGGCGGCCCGGAAGCGGTCCCAGAAGCAGCCGTCGACGACGGAGAGGTCGGTGAGGGCGAGGCCGGCACCGCGTTGCAGATGGCTGTTGATCACCGAGAGCCCGTAGCAGTAGTGCATCGGCAGCGTGGTCATGGCTCGATCGGCATCGGTGATGGCGAGGTAGTAGGCGATGGCGTCGGCGTTGGCGTCGAGGTTGCGGTGCGAGAGGCGGACGAGCTTGGACGACCCGGTCGTCCCCGACGTCGACAGCAGGAGGGCGAGGTCGGGGTGCAGCACGTGCGCCGAGCCAGCGCGGCGCTCGACCATCGTCCAGTGGCCACCGCTGCCGGACGCCACGACGTCAGGGTCATAGGTGGCGACGAGCCCCTCGAGCTGCGCCGGGCCGTCGCCGGGGGTCAGGAGTACGGCGTGACCCCCCTGGAGCGCGGCGAGGTAGGTGACCAGGGAGTCCAGGTCGTTCGCCGCCGCCAGAACCACCAGTCGACGGACTCCTCCGAGGCGCGCCGCGGCGGCGTCGACGAGGTCGGCGAGCGCGTCGTAGGTGAGCTCGCCGGAAGGGGACGAGACCGCGAACCGGGTGCCGTGGTCGCGAAGCCCAGTGGCGACGCCAGCAGGTCCGCTGGGAGCAAGGGGCGGCTGCTGCATCCTGGAGCAAACTATTAGGTCGGCATAACATAAGTCGAGCACGTCGCCGACATAAAAACGTCGGGCAGCTGACCTCCGCCACCAACACTTCCCGAAGGAACCGACCGGCGGTTCGTAGGCCAGTTGGCCCTAGCGTCGCGCGCCATGCGCGTCGTCGTCCCCGGAGGCTCGGGGTATCTCGGGCAGGCGCTCACCGAGCGGCTGGTCGCTCGTGGCGACGAGGTCGTCGTCCTCTCGCGGGGCCGGCGTCGACCGGGCGACGGCTGGCGGACCGTCCCCTGGGATGCCCGCTCGACTGGCGACTGGGTGGAGGAGCTCGAAGGGGCCGACGCGGTCGTGCACCTCACCGGTCGCCGGGTCGACACGCGCGCCACGAGACGGAACATCGACGAGCTCATCTCGTCCCGGGTCGAACCGGTGCGGGCCGTGGGCGAGGCGCTCGGGCTGTGCCACGACCCACCGCCGGTCTGGGTACAGTCGTCGTCGCTGGCGATCTTCGGCGACGGCGGCGACCGGCTGATCGACGAGTCGACGACGCCGTCCGGGATCGGTCCGCGCGAGATGGTCACCGTCTGCCTGGCCTGGGAGGGGGCCTTCCACCAGGCGAGCGACGGCGTGGAGCGGCGTGTACTCCTGCGAATGGGTATCGGGCTCGGCGGTGAGCGGGACCCGGCGACGGCGAAGCTGGCGAACCTCGTCCGACTCGGCCTCGGCGGCCGCGTGGGGTCCGGACGGCAGTGGGTGTCGTGGATCGGCCTCGACGACCTGCTGCGGGTGATGGTGCGTGCGATCGACGAGCCCGCCATGCACGGCACGTATCACGTGACGTCGCCGAACCCGGTCACCAACGCCGAGATGATGGCCACGTACCGCCGGTTGCTCGGTCGTCGGTTCGGCCTGCCCGCACCAACGCTCGTCGCCCGTCTCGGCGCGCCGTTGCTGGGCAGCAGCGGGAGCTTGGCGCTTACCGGCCGTCGGGTGGTGCCGACCCGTCTGCTGGCGGAGGGTTTCGACTTCCACCAGCCTGACTTCGAGGACACGGCCCGGCGCGCCCTGGCGTGCTGCGGTCGTCGCTGACCGCCCGCTCCTCGGCCGTTGGGGAGCGGTCCCCCTTTCCGGGTTGGCGGAAGGTCCGTACCGTGCATCCATGGCGTTTGATCCCGGCACCCCGCGACCCGATGCCGCCACCCTGCTCGCCCTAGCGGACGCGGCCGACGAGCGGGCCGATGAGATGACCGCCGACGCGGCGCTGCTCG